>CAZPCF010000154.1:0-5047 GCA_964585045.1 uncultured bacterium | reverse complement strand
AAAGAGCCGTCCTTCGGAGATAAGTGACATCATTTCCGTCTTTATCGTCCGCGCCTCAGAGCGAGGGTTAACGACCCCTTTGCCGGCTTCCTGGCCAAGAACATTCTCCCATACTGCAAGCATGTTCCGCACAGCATATAAAGGCATGTCCTGATCCTCCGTTCTGTCTTCAAAAATCATAAGCCCATGCGGCGCGAACGGCACAAAATTCGGAACAATGGTAAATTGTTGGTTGTATCGGAAAGCCTTCTCGGCAGGTGACCAATGATAGTAAGCGAGGTAATCACCCCCGGGCCTTGAACCCTTGGCACCTTTAAGCCGTGCCGAGTCTTTGCGACCCGGAATATAAAAAAGATCGATGTACGCCGCGATTTCTTTGGGTAAAGGTTGGGCCGGTACATTTTTGGGCTTTTCAAAGCCAAGTATGCTGTAAAGCGGAGCGGTTGTGGTATCGGCATAGGCCCGCATAACATCGTCAATGGTAACAGCGGCAAAGTTCTTCTCGTCCGGGATGACCAACCCACCGCTCATTTCAAGCGTGGCCCACATATTTCCAAACTTCGCCTTGTTTGGCTTCAGGCTGTTCTCGCCGTCTTTACGGGCAAAAACAAAAAACCTGGGACGCATTTGCTGAGTCTTCGGATCCAAATAAGCGCCGAGCAGCACGTTGAAGCGAAGCCCTTTACTCAAAAGGGTCTTGGTCAACTCATAGACGCTGGCTGTTACCTTCTCCTCATCAGCGCCCTCGACAACAGCAACGGTAACAGGCCACCCGAACAGCTCCCCGAACCGGTAGTTCCCCGCATCCTCATACCAGCGTATGTTCTCCGGATGACCCTCGAAAAATCTTTCGATTCCTGCTTTCGATTCCGGAATGAATTCAGAGGTCAGAAAAAATGCCTGTTGGTGCGGGTGCGGTACAGAGGCGCCAAGATCATTGTGGATGATGACGATCCGGCGCGCGAAGCGGTTATCGACGCTCTGACTTTCGGATTTACTGCCATCCAGCCTGCGCTGCGCGAAATTTTCGAGCCAATCTTCATATTTAAAAGTGAAACCGACTTCACGCATGCGGTTTAAAAGTTCTTTGATCCATTCATCAAGCCGGGAGGGTTCTTTTTGGCTGGTCTCTGAAAGATCCTCGTAATGATAACGCCCAGACGCACTAAGATCAGAATTCCACTGTGACCGAAGCGCATCGAAGTACTTCATGAGTAAGTCAAATTGTTCCGGAAGCCCCTTTAACTCGGCCCATATTATTCTCATAATGTCAGGATCACGCATCCTCCTGTCTTTTAACTGTCCGATCATTCCGGCATGGGATTGGTACTGCTTCATGTCGCTCAATGCCGCCAAGTATTGAGGCAGATCCGCATCCGCAACTTCACCCAGGAAATAAGCCCGCTCGTAATAATACAGGGCCGTCTTGAAAAATAACCGAGCAAGATCATCTCTTAAGGCAAGTTCCTTCGCAAGCCGCTCATGAATCGCCCCCAAAGCGACTATCAATCGCTGGTCTTCCTGTCCAAATCTTTCAATAACTTCCCGAACGGTGCCAGCCGCTGCAGTGGCTGGTTGATCCACCCTCACCTCCGAGCGTTTGCCCGTCGTCTTTAACGCAGATTGGATCTTTTTTCTTTCCGCGGGTTGCGGCGCGCCAGGCAATCTCGTAAGTTCGTTCACGGCCAACAATCTCTCAAGATGGCTGGCCGGAAGCATGTGTTGGAATGTTGCGAAAGAATGTTTGTCCCCGTAACGAACGAGATAATTTTCCGCAAAACTTTGAAGCCAACCTGCCTTGGGCACAAAACCATAGGCAGCCATGTACTCCACCGTAAAAGCTTTCATGCTCTCGATCACGGGGTCCTTCATCCAGAACTGCCATTTGGCGGGTCTTGGACCCTGCATCATTTCAGGAGATGGATACTTTGCCGCGAGTTCTTCTTCATTTACTCGTATTTCTGACCGAACGTCCGCCACGGTTGCGATCCCTGCCGCATACTTTAAACGATCGGCCGAGAGCTGGATATCGGCAGGGCGAGCGACCTTTTCAATGACGTTCCGGACTATTTTTCGCAGGGCGGCCTGATCGAGCGCGTAAAGGTTCTCGGGCGCCAATACCTCCCAGTCAGCAGGAGAAACGGATTCACGCGTCGCTTCTTTCGCGCTCAACGTATTACGCTCAACGCTTAACGAGGACTCCCTCAAGGCCTTACTTTGCGCGTTGCTCGTTGCGCGTTGCGCTGATTGAAGCATGTTCTCTATATAAGCAGCATGTCCTTCAGTATCAGCACCCGTAATGCGTGGCGAAATAAGCGCGTAGGTGTATTCTTTGCTCATAAAATACTGATGAAAAGGTTCTGAGTGAAACCCGCCGGTGATAACCGCGACTTTCTGAGCGCCCGTCTCCTTCAGGCGTTCTTCGACACGTTGCATCATGAGCGTGTCGCGTTCTTTAACGCCGGAATAAAATTTCATGGCTTTTTTGAACAGCTGGTCGAGTTCTGCCAGATGGGAGAATTTAATGTCTTTAACTCGCGCAACGGGCAACGTGCAACGGGCAATGTTTTCAAAACGTTTGACAATCACGGAAGGATTTAAAGCATTTTCGTTGCGCGTCGTGCGTTGCGCGTTGCGCCCAACGATTATTTCGTAATCCACCGGCGTCAATTCCAACGCAAAAAGCTTCTGCAGCAACCGGTGATCCCCGAGCAGCGCGACAAGTTTTCTTTCTTCTTTGTCGCGGGAAAGTTTTTCAGTGATCGCCTCCGTTAGCTTCTGGATTTCCTGCATGAGACGATCGGCCTTCAATTCGCTTTGGAGAAGAAGGACCCCGATAAAATAGCGGACGTTGGGGAACATCTCATAGTTGAAATTTTCCGGGAGCTGCTTGACCATGTCTTCGAACAATAAACTCGTCTCCGGATCGGGGAGCTGAATACTGATCGAGTCGCTTCTGAGAAGCTCCTCGATCGTGCTCAACGCGCAACGCTCGACGCGCAACGGACTTTCTTTCGACCCTTGCGTAGCACGTTGTGCGTTGTGCGTTGCGCTCGGGAGAAATCTCCCGATCGCTTTCAAAAACTCCTCCCGTTCTTTCGGGAACTTCTGTTTATCAAGTTTCGTCGCGAGCTCCTGCGCCTTAAAGAGACGCACCATCATGGGCCAATCGAGCTGGTATGCGGGTGAAGCAAGATCGACCTCGAGACGCTTTTGAGCTTCCCCTTTCAGGTTAGCAAGCCAGGTATCGAACGGGATCCGGTTCTTTTCAAAACTTTCGACACGCCGGAGAAAATCACGCAGGTCTTTATTCAAAAGATGACTCGCAAGACGCTCGATCTGCATGTTCATATCCGCAAGGAATTGCTGCGTCTTTTGTTTTTCTTCAAGCACGCTCACAAAGGACACCCCGTTTTCACGGTAGGCCCGGAGGTCCTCGATTCCGAAGGCGCTTGCGCCTTCGGAAGACCGGAGACTGGAGACTGGAGACTGGAGACTAAAATCGTTTTTAACGTTTTGGACTGTAGTCTGCGGTCTGAGGTCTGTGGTCTTCTGCTTGATTGGACGGGATGTTTCGCCTAGCTTATCAAGCAGGAAAAGTTCAGGCCCTTTCACGATGGCCTGCTTCGTCAGCGCGTCATTGACCTTCTGCGTGAGCTCTTTATCTTCCGGGAAAAAATTCAAGAGCTCCGGGTCCAATTGAAATGCACTGCCTTCGACGAGGACAGTTTTCACGCCGTAATTCTTATCAAGATAATGAAGGAGGGAACGGATCTGCTGCTGGGCCTGGTAATGACCGTGCGCGGTCTGGATGTGAAAAACGGCAGGGCGATCGCCTTGTCCTGCGTTGAAATTTTCGAGTTTACCGAATTCCCGAGGAATGGCGAGACCGAGACTTCTGTCGATCGCGATCTGATAGGGAAAAGAAACCTCCGGACTAGCGGCTGCGGCCTGCCTGCCGGTAGGCATGGCAAAAGCATTGGGGCTCACCCCAAGACTGGTGACCAAAAAAGTGAAGACAGTAAAGGCGGCAATGAACGTCTTGAATGGTTTACGTAAGTTCATTCAGCAGTTCGTCCTTTGTGAGAGCGGTCTTTTATTCTTCTGATTCCGAAACGGATTTTATTTGATTTTTCTCAATCTTTAGAAAGTTGCCGAAAATATAACCGATGACTTTCAGGAATGCAAGGGGTTGGGCAAAAAAAATCTTTTGACTTTCCGCGCGTAACCTTCCTATTTGTAACGACTTAGGAAATCTATTCCCTGCCAATGGCAGAATATAGCATCCTATAGCCATGGATAGCAGGAAAAACTTCCCTTGGGCGCAACGAGCAACGCTCAATGCACAACGAAGAAACTTTCACGCTGACCTTTGCGCGTTGCGCGTTGAGCGGATTGTGCTATAATTCCGCCACCCCAACTTTGGGTTTTTTTACATGATATAGCAGTTGGGATCGCCCCAATTTCAACTTTGTTAAAATTGAGAGGTATTGGGACCATGTCGGAGATCCATTCCAGCGCCATTATCGGAAAACAAGTTGAGATTGGGACGGGTAACATCATTGGCCCAAATGTCATCCTCGACGACGGAGTTAAGATAGGTTCTCACAATAAGATCCTGGCCGGGGTCTACCTCTCCCGCGGGACCGAACTCGGGAATTACAACACCATCCACATGAATGCCGTGATCGGCCATGAGCCCCAGGACATCGCCTACCAAGGGCAGAAGACCTTTACCAGGATCGGCTCGAAGAACGTCATCCGGGAATTCGTTACCATTCACCGTGGCACCAAGGAAGGCACCTCCACCGTGATCGGCAATGAGAATTTCCTAATGGCCTATTGCCACATCGCGCACAATTGCCTCCTCGGCAATAACATCATCATGGTGAACCAGGCCTCGCTCACCGGCCACTGCGTGGTCGAAGACAAGGCGTTCCTCTCCGGAATGACGGGATTCCATCAATTCACACGCATCGGCACACTGGCCATGGTGAGCGCTCTGACCGCCATCAACAAGGACATCCCGCCTTACGTCGTTTGCGGC
>CAZPCF010000153.1:0-5048 GCA_964585045.1 uncultured bacterium | reverse complement strand
GCTTTGGCGGTCCTCGTCAGCGGCTTTTACCCGTACATCATAGCGCTTTCCATCCTGAGTGTATTTCGCAACGCGCTCGCCGCCGATCATGGCGTTAACCGTGCGTGCAATGGTTTCGATACTGGCGGCATGGTCGAAGGCCAAATTTCGATCCGGAGTGATCCGGACCTCAGTGACGCCTGAGCGATAGTCGCTGTCAACATCCTCAAAATAAGGGCTTTGAGCCAGCTTGTCCTGGATCTTCTGGGCATATTCAATCAATTTGTCCCAGTCAGGCCCGCGGACCGAGAACTCGATGGGGTAACCGCGTGTGGCTGAGAACCCGCGCGTGGAAAGGTCCTGCATGATTGCCTTAACATTCGGGATCTTGTTAATGCCGGCCCGGAGTTGGTCCATCACGTCCTGTTGCGTCGGGCGTCGTTTTAGCAGTGGATCATGCGGACGATCATGGGGGTCCTTAAGCGTGACAAAAAGCATGCCCGCATTCACTTCGCCCTCGATACCTCCCATACGCACTCCAATGATACAAAAATAACGTTTAAGAGCAGGATTCTTCGAGACGAAGGCCTCCACTTCCTTGAATTTTTCACTCGTAAAGTGAACAGAGGACCCGATCGGTGTTTCCAGCGCGATCAGGAATATGCTTTGATCTTGCGCCGGGACGAATTCCTTTTTAAGAAAAGGAAAAGTGATCGCGTAAGAAACGATGCAGAGAGCGAACGCAATGAGGAGAACCTTCCACTTGTGATGGAGGGCCATGACCAAGGTTTTGGCGTAGATTTCCTTCATCCGGATCATTCCGTGTTCGAAGGCCTTGCCGAACCGGGTTTTGCGCTCTCCCACTTCAAGCAACTGGGAGCAGCGCATGGGCGCAAGCGTCAAAGCTT
Source organism: uncultured bacterium (assembly GCA_964585045.1). GTDB lineage: Bacteria > Omnitrophota > Omnitrophia > Omnitrophales > Aquincolibacteriaceae > Aquincolibacterium. Next base: position 4,161 of record CAZPCF010000153.1, on the reverse strand, counting down.
CAAGAAGCGAAAGAAAAACAGCGGCGGTGATCGTAATGCCGAATTGGAGGAAGAATTTTCCGATAATGCCTTTCATATAAACCACGGGAATGAAGATCGCTACGATCGCCAGCGTGGCGGCTAAGGCCGCAAAGGTGATCTCCTTTGAACCTTTTAAAGCAGCGTCAACTTTGTTCTCGCCCATTTCGCGATGGCGTACGATGTTTTCGAGCACCATGATAGCATCGTCCACCACAATGCCGATGGCGAGTGAGAGCCCAAGCAAAGTAAAAATGTTCATGGTGAAACCCGCGAACTTCATGACGATGAAAGTTCCGAGGATCGAAGTGGGGATTGCGAGCAGGATGTTCATGTTCGAACTCCAAGAACCCAGGAAGAGCCAACATACCAGGGACGTAAGAACGGCGGAGAGAATGAGCGTCAAAAAGAGTTCATGGACGCTATCGCTGATAAATTTACTCGAATCAAAATTGATCCCGATGGAATAATCCTTCGGAAGCTCTTTTTGGACTTCCTTCATTCGTCTTTTGACGCCTTCGGCCACCGCGACCGTATTGGCTCCCCGTTGTTTACGGATGCCGAGGCCGACGGCGGGTTCTCCCATAACGCGTCCTATTCTCCGGAGGTCGGCCAGACCGTCCTCGATCCTGGCTACCTCGCTCAATTTGATCGGACGATAGGTGGGTTTTCCGTCACGCTTATTGATGACGATCTTCTCAAACTCCTCAACAGTTCTGGCCTCACCCATGGCGCGGACCGAGGACTCTCTTTCCTGCGTTTCCAGTTTTCCGGCCGGGATCTCGATGTGCTCAGTCTGGACTGCAGTGATCACGTCTTCCACCGTGAGCTGGTATTCGAGAAGTTTCTTGGTGTTGATCCATACGCGCAGGTTTCTCTCGAGAAATCCACCGAGGAAGATCTCACCGACGCCGGGTACGGTCTTGAAGCGGTCTTTAATGTTCCGGTCGACATAATCCATCAGGTCTTTCAGAGGAAGTCGTGATGTGACTGCGAGGAACATAATTGGCTGGTCTTCGGGATTGAATTTCTGGATGATCGGAGGATCCATGTCGGTCGGCAGGCGGCGGCGTGCTTCGGAGATCTTACTCTGGACCTCTTGGAGGGCAACATCAATATCGCGGTTGAGATCAAACTCGAGTTTGATATTGGCTTTTCCTTCAAAAGAAGAGGAGGAAATATCGCGGAGTCCCTCGATTCCCATGACGGAATCTTCAAGGATGTCGACGACGTCGCTTTCCATGACTTCGGGCGCAGCGCCTTCCCAGGTCACACCGATGTTCAAAACGGGGAAGTCCACGTCCGGCATCTGTCCGACACCCATGCCATGGCAGCCGAGCACACCAAAGATCATGAGTCCGAGCATCAGCATCCATGCAAAGACCGGATTTTTGATCGAGATCTCGGATAAATTCACGATACTTCTCCGATGGCGACCCGGAAAGCAGCCTCGTCTTGTTTCATCACATAATAGGTCAGGTTCTGGCGTTGCCGGGTGTTATGAAGGGATTCCAGTGCTGCGAGGACATCGAGGTTGCTCACGAGACTCCGGGTGTATTCCTCCGACTGGATCGCGTAATTGTTCTCGGCATTTCGGACCGCTTCCTTCAAAAGTCCATTCGTCTCTTTGGCCGAAAGCCAGACCTGATAACTCTGTTTGATGTCGAGTTCGGCCTGACGTTTGGCGAGGGAAAAATAAAGTTTTTTCTGTTTCAGGATACCGATGGAATCCTTGACTTGTCCGACGGTTTCGCCGCCCGAAAAAAGAGGGATATTGAACTTAACGAGTGTGTCGAAATCCAGGTTCGCCAAAGTGCCTTCGCGGCGCATGTATTGATTGTGGTCCAGCGTGATCGTGGGCCAGAACCCGCTTTGGGCTACAAGGATGCCGCGCCAGGCCGTTTTCACGGCTTGTTCTGCCGCCTTGACATCCGATCGCGTCGAGGCCATTTTGAGATGCTCGGTAAGCGTTCGTGAAGAAACTTCCTCGAAGGTTTCTTCCTCGAGCTTCTGTCCCTCAAGCTCGATCCCTGTCAGGAATTCCAGGAGATAACGCATCGTCGCGAGGGCTCCCTGGGAGGCGGCCAGGTCCGCCTCAAGTATTTTAAGATTGGTTTTGGCCGTGACCACTTCACTCGTGCGGGAGCGACCGATCTTTTCCCGTTCTTCCAGCTCCTGAATTCGTTTCCCGAGTAGTTCACGGATGCCTTGGTTGATCTCGATCTCATTTTCATACCGCAGAACGTTATAAAATGCGCGGGCTACGTCCGTATAAAGAAGCTCTTTGGCGCGGATCCATGCTTCTGTTTGCTCCCGTCTGTAACTTCCCGCGCCCGTCAAAGCACCGATCGCCTTGAAGCCCTGAAAAAGCGGCTGGCTGATCTTGAATTTGCTTTCGTGTACGTTAGGGTCCCCTAGGAGGTCTCCGGTCAGGTTGCTTTTCTGGTCGTCCTGAAACGTGCGATCAATGATGAAATCCACGTTGCCAAGCCCCTGGCTCGCCGCATTGAATATCTGTGCCGTGGCGCGGGAAATGGCTTCTTTCTGGATGGCCACGGTTTCGCTTTGGATAAGCGCGAGGCGGTAACATTCTTCCAGAGACAGAGTGGGGGTCTCAAGGGTTGGGGCAGGGGAAGCCTTTTTTTCTGCCAGGGCGAGAGGCGAAATCGAAAAAACCAGTGCAAGGAAAAAAATCGGGAAATTTTTAGTTCTCATTTTTAGACCTCAACAAAAATTCATCCATAATGTTTGAGACTGTCGCATAGAAACGGCGGATGGTCTGGTGCTCTTTGCCGCTGAATTGATCGTAGGCTTTCAGGAGGAGATCAAGGCTTTGTCCCTGGATCTCCGAGATGATCTTTTTCCCCTTAGGGAGGATCTCAAGCAAGATGACACGCCGGTCTTCGGTGTGGGGGACGCGTTTGAGGAATTTCTTTCCTTCCAGGCGATCCACAAGATTCGTGACGGCCGGTTTGGTGATCTCCAGGCGGTTACTGATCTCCGTCATGGAGACGATGCCCAAAAGCATCAATTGATAAAGGAGGGTGTACTGAGGAAGCGTCAGACCGACCCGGTCAAGCATCTTGGCGTACATGCGGGAGAATTTCGGGTGAAGCTCCCGGAAATTTGCTGTAAAAGCTTCTCGTTCGTTCATTGCTCCCACCTCCTGATCGTTTATGTATTAAATAGTTTAATCCACTAACTATTTACACTTTGAAGTATACACAAGCTCCCGGTAAAAGGCAAGGGGGTGAAAGGGATTTTTGGGGGGAAGGGGATTCTCCTCGAAGCTTGGAGGGCAAGACAGATTATGGCATAATGCGCGCCATGATCATTTTCCGGAAGATCCTTTTTTATCTTTTTTTTGCGCTCTATCTTGTGCTTTGCCCGATCATTATCCTTTATGCATTCGGCTATATTTTTACGCCCAAGGTCGAGGAAGGGTTTGCCAAGACAGGGCTGATCCATATCGAGACACTACCCGCAAATGCTTCCATTTCACTTGCGAACAAACGCTACGCTGAAAAGACGCCCGCCACGATCCGGAACCTTCTCCCCGGACAGTACGATGTGAAGATCCTTTTGCGTAGGTTCAGGCCCTGGGCGCGGAAGGTGGAAGTGGAGCCGGGAAAGGCCGTCAACTTTGATAAAGTTTTACTGATCCCTCAGAGTGTCAAGATCCGGACCTTGGTCGCCGAGCCCTTTGAAGACCTTTGGCCTGTTCCGGGGACGCGTTATTTGCTTCTCGAAGGTGCGGAGCGTGCCGGGGATCTGAAAGTGTTTGACTGGAAGAATGAGACTTCCCGTCCGGTCCTCCCGGAGGCATCTTCTCTCGCGACGGCGAAACTCGTCAGGGCTTTTATGATCAAGGAAAGCCCCTTCGTCATTCTTCAGGTGAAGACTTCTAGGGGCATGAAATTCCTGGGATGTCAGCTCGACAAGGAAAAGGCGGAGGTGAGGGATCTCTCAGGCTTTTTTGCGAAGGGAGAACCCAACGAAATCTCGTGGGAAGGCGACCATCCCGATTTCCTTTTCGCGTTGCAGGGCCAGGATCTTTCGCGCATAGACCTTGAAAAAAGGACGGTGCTTCCGGATTTTCTCGAAAAGATCCGGGGTTTCGGGCTTTTTAAAAACAGGGTTTAT
>CAZPCF010000152.1:0-5064 GCA_964585045.1 uncultured bacterium | reverse complement strand
GATTACCTCGTTCCCTTTGAGGTGGCGAGTATTATATGAACGGCCCTAAATGTGTCAAGCTTTAATAAGAAATTGTTTTTGTCCCGCCACACGGAAAGGCTAACTGATAAAGGCTGATTTTACAAGCCTGGCGGCAAAGATAAATTATCCCTTGCTAAAAACAACGCCGCCGTGCAACTCATCGCCGGAAAAGAATTTACCGCGAATTCAAAAGTATCACCGGCAGTAAAACACCGGGCAAGCGACTAGAACGCGGCCCCTTGTTGTTTTCCGGGAATATAATAACTCGGACAAATAAAGCGGAACATCCCTGCAATGCGTCTGGACTTTTCAAGCTCAAGCTGTCCTTTTTGAGCTTCAGTTTTGAGCATCGGCATGATGTTCTTTTCAATGAATTCCTCCCCGGCTTTCTTCCGATCCTCTTCCGTAGGAAAAAGTTTTCTAAAAAACGCCAATTCTCCGGCATCAAGCCATATCCCCCCGCACGAGGGACATTTGTCGATCTGGATCTTCCGGAGGGGGCTTGCGAAATGTCTCATCAGCACTGTGTCTGGGCAACGCGGGCAATAGAGCCTTTTTGAAAGATCTGTGGGCCCTTTGCTAAAAGACGCTATAAGATCGATCAGCTTGTCGCCGGCGCTTTCATGAACTTCGTCGAATTTTTCGAATTCTAGATTGTCGAACCAAACGCCTGCGCAGCCTTCTGAAATATCCAGTCTGATTTTATCGATCTCTATTTCCTTCATGTTGGCGCCCGTACGGGGACATTTCATGAGCCACCTCCCTTTTCGTTTTATTCTACTGTGACAGACTTTGCGAGATTGCGGGGCTGGTCGACATCCCGACCGTTAAGCACGGCGATCTTATAGGCAAGGAACTGGAGCGGGATAACGGTTAGGAGCGGCGAGAGGATCTCGGGAACTTTGGGGATCGTGAAGAAATCGTCGGACATCTTTTCAAGATCCCTGCGGCCTTCGCTCCCGAGCGCAATGACAATGCCGTCCCTAGCGCGAATTTCCTGAATGTTGGAGATCATTTTATCGTAGGTTGCGGAATTTGGCGCGATGCAGATCACGGGCTGCTCGTGGTCGATCAGCGCGATCGGCCCGTGCTTCATCTCTCCTGCCGCATAACCATGGGCATGAGCGTAAGAAATTTCCTTGAGTTTTAAAGCGCCTTCGAGTGCGGTCGGATAATTGCACCCTCGTCCGAGATAAAGAAAATTGCGTCGGGTGTAATGCTTTTGGGCGCAACGCTCGAACCTTTTAATTTCTTTCAAAACCTTGGCGCAATGCTCGGGCATTTTTTTGAATTCCCGGAGCAAGGCCTTAAGGTCCGCCGCGGAGATCGTTCTGCGGATTTTAGCTGTATAAAAATCAAGCAAAAGAAGCGTGGCAAGTTGAGCAATATAGGCCTTGGTCGAAGCCACGCCGATCTCCGGGCCGGCATGCGTGTAGATGACCGCATCCGCTTCGCGTGCGATCGTACTCCCCACTACGTTCACAATAGCCAGCGTTGTCGCTCCTTTAGCCTTCGCTTCACGCAGAGCCGCTAACGTGTCAGCAGTTTCACCGGACTGCGTGATCAACACCACCAGATCCTTGGAGTCAAGGATCGGATTCCCATAACGGAATTCACTCGAAACCTGTGTCCGGCAGGGGATCTTCGCATACTGCTCCATAGCGATGCCCCCCACCAAACCGGCGTGGTAAGCCGTACCGCAGCTGATCATGGAAACCCGTTCGATTTTCCGGAGGTGTTTTTGGAATTTTCTATCCAGGGTATCAAAAAAGATCTCGCCGCTTTTTTGGAGACGCTTGGTGAGAATGTTCTTCAGGACCCCGGGCTGTTCGTACATTTCTTTGAGCATGAAATGCGGGAATCCCTGCTTCTGGGCTTGCGATACATCCCAATGGACGGTCGTCGCTTGACGTTTGATCCAAGACCTGGTCTTTAAAGAATAGATGGAGATCTCTTTGGCGGTGATGATGGCCAGATCCTCGTCTTCAAGATAAATGACTTGGCGTGTGTAGGGAAGGAGTGCTGTCACATCACTTGCGACGAAATTTTCTCCCTGACCCAGCCCGATCACAAGGGGATTGGATCTTTTGTACGCGATCAGAGTGTCCGGATCGTCTTTGGAGAAAAGGACGAGTGCAAAGAACCCGTGCAGTTCGCCGGCGGCCCGCTTGACAGCATCAAAAAGCTTGGAGGATTTTCGGTAATAAGAGCCGATGAGATTGACCCCGACTTCGGTATCGGTCTGGGATAAAAAATGCACCCTTTTTTTCTGAAGCGCATTTTTGATCACGGCATAGTTCTCGATGATCCCATTATGGACCAGAGCGATCCTCCCCGAAGCATCCACATGGGGATGGGCGTTTGCGCGAGAAGGTTCGCCATGCGTCGCCCAGCGGGTATGCCCGATCCCAATATGAGCCTCGATCGTAAAATCCCCGAGCTTCTCCTTCAGAACGCTTAGCTTTCCTTTTTCCTTAATAAGGGACAGGCCGCCCTTTTGCTCGTCAACACAAGCGATCCCGGCCGAGTCATAGCCCCGGTATTCGAGCCTCTCCAGCCCCTTGATCAGGACCGGCACCGTATTCTGATAACCGACATAACCGATAATGCCGCACATTTTTATCCTCGCTCAACGTTCTAGGCGCAACGCACAACGATTTTAAAACTTTGCGCGTTGAGCGTTGCGCGTTGAGCCGTATTATATACAAGGAATAACGTTTTGACAGATGATTTCCTTTTCAATAGTATTAACGCCGGGGGGGGGAAATCCATGGACCAAAATCGCCGGAAGCATTTTTTTATCAACAAACCTCTTCAATTCCGTTTCATGCTCGCGGTCATTGTCCCCCTTTTTCTGATCAATCTCGTCGCGCTTGCCGGCCTCTATTTTGGGATCTGGAGCAAAGTCCTCGAAACCTTTTCCAACGACCAAACGTTGAACGATCTTGTGACCGCGTCCCGGATGGTCGAGTATGAGCAGGCCCGCCACCCCGTCGCTTCCCAGGACTTTTCTTCTTTGTCTTTCTTTATGCAGACCGAAAAACTGAGCCAGCGTCAGCGCGAAATTTTCAAAGGGATCCTTGATGAAACGAATCGGTCGTTGCTTTGGAAGTTCTCGTTGCTCCTTTTTTTCCTTGCTTGGGGCACGATTTTCATTTCCCACAAGATCGCGGGGCCTTTTTTCAGATTCAGCAAAGCTTTCAATGAAGTTGAAAAGGGGGACTATCGATCACGCGTGGTTTTGAGAAAACAGGATGAAGGCCATCCCGTTGCGCAGGAATTCAATGAGGCGATGGAGAAGACGGACCATTTGCTCTCTGACCTCAAGGCTTTGACACAGGAAAAGGATGCGCCTCAGGCTGTCGCTAAGATCAAAGAAAAACTCTCCATGGTCCAAACTAGCGCTAATGCTTAAACGTCTTACCCGTTTTTCGCTCGCCTTTTTCCTCGTTTTTTCTCTTTCTCCCGTCCCGCTCCCGGCCTTTGAGCCATCCCCGGAAGACCGGAAGCTCCTGGAAAAGATCGAGAAAGATACGCTTCAATATTTCCTTCGTCTTTCTGATAAAAATACGGGGCTCACACGGGATTCCTCCCGCCCCGGCACACCCTCCTCCATCGCGGCCACGGGTTTCGCCCTTGCCGCCTATGCCCTTGGCGCATCTCGAGGTTGGATCCCATCGGAAGATGCTTATGAACGCATTCTCAAGACACTCAAGTTCCTTAAGCGCGAAGCCGCCCATCAAGAGGGGTTTTTCTACCATTTCCTTGATCCCAGGACCGGGGACCGAACGTGGGCGTCCGAAGCTTCTTCGATCGATACGGCGCTTCTTATCGCCGGTGCGCTTTTGGCTGCCCAATATTATCCGGGAACCGAGATTGAACGCCTTACGCAAGAAATTTATGACCGGATCAACTGGAAATGGATGATGAATGGTTCGGATTTCGTTTGTATGGGTTGGAAACCAGAATCGAAATTCCTCCCCTATTATTGGGACGCTTACAACGAACTGATGATCCTTCAAGCCCTGGCCATCGGTTCCCCGACCTATCCCATTCCTCCCAAAGCCTGGGACCGATGGCTTCGCCCCGAAGGAGAGTACAACGGCCACCGAATCGTTTATTGCTATACGGGTTCTCTTTTCACTTACCAATTTTCACATGCTTTTATCGACTTTCGAAATCTGGACGACAATGGCATTAATTATTTTCAAAACTCCCGGGAAGCCACTTTGGCAAACAGGGATTATTCCTTGAGTTTTTCTGGAAAATATAAAGGTTACTCTGAAAATTCCTGGGGACTTTCCGCTTCCGTGGGCCCCGGCGGTTACCGCGCCTATGGCGGAAAACCCGGCGAGGGGATCCAGGACGGAACGATTGCTCCCTACGCAGCGTTATCCTCCATTGTATTCACGCCCGAAGAATCTACGAAGGCCGCGCGTTTTTTCCATGAAACCTATGAAAAAAACTTGTACGGAGACTTCGGGTTCAAAGACGCTTTTAACTTGGACAAGAACTGGTGGTCCAAGGAATATTTGGGGATCGATCAGGGGATCACATTGATTATGTTGGAAAATTACTTGAATGGCGAGGTTGTGTGGAAGAAATTTATGGAACTCCCGGCGATCAAAAAATGGATCGAGCTTACGGGTCTCGAGCGGCGATCCGTCTTAACAGCTAAAGACTAGTACCGTTTTTCATTCATTTTTATGGGTTTAACGGTACAGTGCTACGACCCCCTAAAATCACAAGTACCGCAGCGCTAGTCCTTTTCTTTCCTCAAGAGCCTCAACGCGAGCTGCATGGCAGCCTCTTCGATAATTTCACGCGTCAGGTAGGTGCCTTTTTTGATCTCTTCTTTGATTTCGCGGACGCGCCCCAGATTGGGCTCCGCTTCGGTGGGGATCAAACGAAGATATTTTCGGATCTCCTCGCGGTCTTTTTGGGCGTTTGTTTTCTCGCTCGGAGCCTGGATCCTGAATTTCGATCTTTTTTCTGCCACGCTTTGCATTCTTCCTGCCTTTGAGCCACTCACGGCCGCCTTGA
>CAZPCF010000151.1:0-5106 GCA_964585045.1 uncultured bacterium | reverse complement strand
AGGAAAGTCTGATGGTTGAAAATTAAAATTTTCCTTGAAATATTTGAGTGTATGAACAGCGCGATAATTGCATCCTACGCCGACACCGTTCTGCTGCAATTTCCACATGACTTCATCTCGGCGAACCGGATCCACCCAGAGGGTCTGTAGGTGGCGCGCGCTTTTCCCATAGATCTTTGGAAATTGTATCCCGGGCAACTTGGCGAATGCCTGTTCATAACAACGGCAGATCTCTTCGCGGCGCAGAAGATAACCATCCAGACGACCGATCTGCCGGATCAGGAGAGCGGCATGGATGTTATCCATATTGTATTTCCATCCAAGAACATCCATATCCCAATGACGATATCGCTGTCCATAGCGCGCTGAGGCATCGGCATTGATCCCGTGTTGGCGGAGCAACCGGACTTTTTTTGTTAAACTCTGCGAGCGGCATGCAACCGCGCCACCCTCGCCGCATGCAAGATTTTTGGTCGCATAAAAACTATAACAGGCAAGATCAGAAAGCATGCCGGGACGAACCCCGTCGCGTTCCCCTTCGATGCAATGAGCACAGTCTTCAATGATCCTTAGATGATGGCGTTGCGCGATCTCGGAGATAGCCTTCATATCCGCCATCGTACCGTACAGGTGCACGGGCATGATCGCCTTGGTCCTTGGCGTGATGGCTTTTTCAATTTTTCCGGGATCGATCAAAGCGGTTCCGGGTTCCACATCTACAAAAACAGGTGTGGCCCCGGCATGCATGATGGAGGTGGCTGTTGTAGGAAAAGTCATCGGCGTCGTGATGACTTCGTCCCCGGGCCCGATCCCAAGCGCAAGAAGCGCCAGGTGCAGCGCTGCCGTACAAGAGGTCACACCGGCCACGAAAGGAATTCCCGTGTACTCCGCGAACTTTTGTTCAAACTCAGCCGTCGCAGTTCCGGTCGTTAGAAAAATCGACTCGAAAACCTCCTGAAGACGAGCAATATCCTCAGCTTCGATATTATGGCGAAAAAACTCCACCGTTCTTTTTCGTTCCAGTTCCATTTTTAAAATGCAACCCTCTTTAAATTTTCACGATGCCAACCCATCATCAGGCCTGGGCCTTTTTCAAACAGCCCCTAGCGCTTGTCGTCTTTCCACCTGCGTTACAGGGATCCCGATAGGCCCTCTTTCTCAAACAACCGCTACGTCCGTTGATCCAATCAACCCAGGACCTCTCCACGGGTACGCTTCTCCAAGTTGTTTCTGGCTGCCTGCAAAAGGCTAGGATCGTTCTCATTGAAAGCTTGAAAGTTTTTGTCCTCTTTCGAAACACGCTCTTGCGAAAAGACCATCCCAAAAAAAGCGGCTCCTTTCCTCCAAAATTCCCGCCAAGATCTAAGCCGCACCAATTGCTTCAGAATGTAACCCGGCCTACCGTGATAAGACAAATAGGCCCATTTTGCGAGCCCGTTGATCTCGTCGTTGGTCAGCTCCGTCCAGGGACGCGGAAGGTCCCGGTCGATCTCTTTTCCGAGGATCCAATCGCACCAGTAATCTTTCCCGGTGGCTTTCACCATATCTTTCCAAAGCGGGGTAAGCGGTTTTGCGAGCGTCTTGGAAAATTGGACATAGTCCAGATCAAGACTTTTCGCAAACCTCACGGTCTTCTGAACAGTCTCCCGCGTATCCCCCGGCGCCCCGATCAAGAAAAACCCAAGGGTCCGTATTCCCACGGTCCGGCAATTTTTTAAAGTTGTTTTGACTTGCTCCAGGCTAACATTTTTGTCCACCGCCTTCAGGATCTCCGGATCCCCTGATTCGATCCCAAAATAGATCCTGTTGCATCCGGCTTTTTTCATTTCACACAACACCTCAAGGTCCACATTATCAATACGCGAACGGCAGGCCCAGGAAACATCAAGCCCCCTGTCCTGGATCAGCCTGCAGATCTCAAGCGTCCTGGACCTCAGGGCCGTAAAATCATAATCGAAAATATCTATTTCACGAATACCGTACCGTTCACAGCATTCCTCCATTTCCCGGATAACTGTTTGGGGAGAACGCGGATTATAAGCCGTTCTTCCCGCCTCGCAGAATGTACACCCCCGCGGGCACCCCAAAGAGGTCACCATCACCGTAAAGTTCCTCCTCTCGGTCGGAAACTCCGCATACAGCTCATTGGGTAATAGGTGTCTTGCGGGATTCGGGAATTGATCGAAATCGATCTTCAAAGGGTGCTCGGTAACAATAATTTCACCGTCTTTCTTGTACACCAACCCGGGAACATTATTGAAATCAGGGGATTTTTTTTCCAACTCTGCTAACAACGCGGGAAGCGTATAATAGGCATGCTCTACGATCCCAAAATCTATTTCTGGAAAGGCAAGGGACTCTTTGGGATAAACTCGCAGATTGTACCCCCCCACAATCACCGGGACACTAAGATGGCTTTTCAAATACCGGATCCACTCCAAAGTATCCCGGAACATATAGGTCGTCATCATGAAACCCATGGCATCCGGCTTGAAATCACGAAGCAACCTGAGCGTCTCCTCTTTGGAGAGCTGAAGGGTCCTGGCATCGATAAGGATGACTTTATGGCCGGCTTTCTCTGCAATGGCGGCCACCCATGCGAGACTCAGGGGCGGGAACAGACCAAAATACTTCTGAACGATCTTGATATTTTCTTCGTGGATCTTGTATTTGAATGGGTTGAATACCAGCGCGATCCGCATACCGAGGCTATTTTTCGTCCAGCTTTCGCTTCACCGCATCAAAAACCTCGTCGACCGTGATCGCTTTCATGCATGCATTATCCCGACACGAAGAGGTCCGGTTATTGAAGGGAGAAAAGCAGGGGCTGCAAAAAAGGTTGCGAGTTATAACCTCATTGTTTTGATTCAACGGACTATACAAAAGGGGCGTCTCAGGGCCGAACATGACCACCGTGGCTATGGTTGTGACCGATGCCAAGTGAACCGCCCCGCTATCATGACTGACTAAAACTTTGGAGATCGAACACAAATCAATAAGCTCGCGAAGAGAGGTCTTCCCGATCCAATTGATATGCCGTTCGCTCTGGATATTCAATGTGGCGTTATGGCTGCCGATCCCGATCGAGATCACATAAACATCCGGCTCCTTCAACAACCTTTCAGCCAATTCCACATAGTTCCCTAAAGGCCAGCGCCTAAGAGGCAATCGCGTCATAGTATCGGGGTTAATGAGCACGATCTTATGCTTGTTCGTCATACCCGGGGCCTCATGCCTCAACCTATCCCACATTCGCTCTTTCGCGCCTGCTTCTACGTTAAAATCCGGAAAATCAAGATCACATGCTTCAAGTGATACCTTCAGAAGAGGCTGGTCTTGAGGATCCGCTGTAAGAGCTTTTACCAGAGCCAAAAAGTTCTTAGAAATATGCTCGTGGGGATTGAATTGAACTTGATGAGTATGAAGATGTCCTCGATAAAGGCCGGCGATCGAGTAACCATGAAAACCCACCCTTCTCCTTGCCCGGCTCAGGTAAGAAAGCATGCTGGAATAGCGGGAGAATAATTCCATATCGATAACGGTATCTATTGCTTCCCGCCTTGCTGCCTTCAGAAACCTCAAAGTATCAACAAAAAGAGTCCGCAAGTTCGTATTCCGTATCGCAAGGATCTTTTCAGGTTCAATATTGCCTAGAAGCGCGATGGCCTCTTTATTCTCTTCAAAGACGAGAAAATAGACCAGGGCCTGAGGATAACTGGTTTTTATTTTTTGAATAGCGCTATAGGCCAATATATTGCTCCCCATCTCAGAAAGTCCGATGACCAAGACCCTCCCGACAGTAGCACTGGGGACCTCCTCCTTGAAGAAAAAGAGCCTGCGGCCTGCTTCAAAAATGGAAAAAAGGAGGCACGCGGGAACTCCGATCCAACGATCAATTAACTTCGCCGTATCAAACTTCATGAATATTTACCCGACTTGATGAATTGCATCCGTCCTTAACCTTCGTATTTTAACATTAAATTTCTGCTTCCCAAAGGACAGCTTGTGCAGCGTACTGACTCAAAATAAGGATAACTCTGCGGCAACGTCAGCAGGGATGGGACACGGAGGGGTGAAAAATAGTTTGTAGTTTTGACGATGGTTTGAGGTGGGCAAAGGGACCCGTACGACCCAATAGAAAAATCATGGGGGCTTGGCATCCGCGTGAAACTGGAAGGCTATCCACCAACGAAATCGGCTTGGGCAGCGAAATTGATGTGCCACACCTATGAGAGCAAGCTCTTCCCTTGTGCCTATGCCTTATCAAGCTTTCTTCCATGAGACCAAAGCACCCAGACTGCGAGAAAAAATGTGAATATCGAAAATATCTGAGTATGGGTAAGCCCCAAAATAAAAATGGGATTGGTCCGAACAAATTCGATACCGATCTTGTAGATCGAATACAGCAATACGCCGACCCAGAAAGTCTGCCCATCGAATCGCTTCCATTTTTTATCAAAGAAAAGCAAGACTATCCACAGCGTCGTTTCCAGAAAAAACATATAGAGCTGTGCGGGGTGCACCCTGACTCCTGGGCCTGGAAATACGACCGCCCATGGCAGATCAGACGGTTTGCCTCCGGAGCAACCGTTGAGGTAACAACCTATGCGGCCGATGGAACTTGCCATCATCAAGGCGATAGCTCCTTGATCCAGGACTTTCCAGATGGGCCATTTAAAGACCTTGATGAAAACGATCGATAAAGCGATTATTAAGAAACCCCAGCCATGGAGATATTTGAAGGGCGGCGTATTCCAAACAGGCAGCTCAGGATCCACGATCACATGTTGCACAAAATATCTGATCGCAAATCCAAGCAACACAAAACAAACGAGCTGCCACCTCTCAATATTCAGCTTCAAGAGCGCTAGAGAAAAATAGGTAAAACCGATCGCGGCGCCAATGAGCACGACAACTTCGTAAGACAGGACTTTGTGGCCAAAAAGGTACATATAAGGCAACATTACGACTCCCCCATAAATATCAAAAACTCCTTAGAGATAAGCCCGAAGAACGTTTAATCGTTCACCCCATTGAATCTCCTAATCCGTTATTATACGCATAATCCCTCATGCCGCAACGGCGCTCTGCAGCGCTCTGCAGCGA
>CAZPCF010000150.1:0-5110 GCA_964585045.1 uncultured bacterium | reverse complement strand
TATCAAAAAGAGGGAAGACATGCATAAGATGGCGGAGGCGAACAGAGCCTTCGCGCATTATCGCTGGTAAACAAGAGTACGGAGTAAGGCGTACGGCGTAAAAAGATCGCCGTACCCCGTACGCAAAACGCAAGACGAAAAAAATGGCAGAAGAGCAAAAGAAAATTCATTTTCCGATAGACAAGATACGCAATATTGGTATTGCAGCCCATATTGACGCGGGCAAGACGACTACCTCCGAGCGCATTCTTTACTATACCGGGCGAACCTACAAGATCGGGGAAGTGCATGAAGGAACAGCGGTCATGGACTGGATGGAGCAGGAGCAAGAGCGTGGGATCACGATCACCTCGGCTGCCACGACCTGTTTCTGGAGAGATTGCCGCATCAACCTGATCGATACCCCGGGGCATGTGGATTTTACGATCGAGGTCGAACGCTCTCTCCGCGTACTGGATGGCTGCGTCGCAGTCTTCGGTGCGGTGGAAGGCGTGGAACCACAATCGGAGACGGTATGGCGTCAGGCGGACCGCTACCATGTGCCGCGCATCGCCTTCATCAATAAAATGGATCGCACGGGTGCTGAGTTCGAAAAGAATGTTCAGCAGATGCGGGACCAACTTGGCGCGAACGCTGTTCCGATCCAGATCCCTCTCGGCCTTGAGGAAAAGCATCGTGGCATCATCGATTTGGTCCAGATGAAAGCCTACATTTTTAACGACGAAAGTCTTGGCGCGAAATTTGATATTCAGGAGATTCCAGCCGAGTATGCGGAGCAGGCCAAGAAGGCTCGTGAGTTCATGATCGAGAAGGTCTCCGAATATGATGATGCGTTGATGCATAAGTTCATCGAGGGGCAAGTTCCTACGGTTGCTGAAATCATGTCCGCGATCCGCAAGGGAACGATCAGTCTCAAGATGGCGCCGGTGATCGTCGGTTCCGCGCTCAAGAATAAGGGCGTGCAGCAGCTTTTGGACGCAGTGGTGGACTATCTTCCTTCGCCGTTGGATATTCCCCCTGTGAAAGGTACCGAGCCTGGGACAGAAACCGAGATCCATCGCAACGCAGACGATAAAGCTCCGCTGGCCTGCTATGCCTTCAAGATCGCGAGCGATAAATTCGTGGGATCTTTGACGTATATTCGTATTTATTCCGGGACGCTTTCTTCAAGTTCTTATATTTACAATGTCCGCACCAACAAAACCGAACGCATCGGCCGTCTCCTTCTCATGCATGCCAACAAACGTGAAGAGATCGATGAAGCGGGTGCCGGGAATATCGTTGCCGCGGTCGGTCTTAAAGAGGTAAAGACGGGCGATTCTCTTTGTCTTGAAAGCGATCCAATTCTTCTTGAGACGATGTTCGTTCCGGAGCCCGTGATCTGGATGGCGGTCGAGCCTAAGACTAAGGCGGACCGTGATCGTTTGTCGGACGCGATCGGAAAACTTGTCAACGAAGATCCGACCTTCCGTGTAAAGACGGACCAAGAAACGGTCCAGACCTTGATCGGCGGGATGGGCGAACTTCATTTAGATATCAAAGTCGACATCATGAAACGTGAATACAACGTTCAAGTGAACGTCGGAAAACCGCAGGTCGCTTACAAAGAAACGATCCAGGCGTCGGCCGAAGCCGAAGGAAAATTCATCAAGCAAACAGGCGGTCGCGGACAATATGGCCACTGTTACCTGAAAATCGAACCACTTAAGCGCGGCACCGGGAATGAATTTGCGGATGAAGTGAAGGGCGGTACCATTCCTCGCGAATATATTCCTGCTGTGGAGGCTGGAGTGGAAGACGCTTGTGCAAACGGTGTGTTGGCGGGTTATCCGGTCACAGATGTCAAAGCGACCGTTTATGACGGAAGCTATCACGATGTTGACTCTTCAGAAATTGCGTTTAAAATGGCCGGCATTTTCGCCTTCAAGGAAGCTTTTAAGAGAGCGAAACCTGTTCTCTTGGAGCCCATTATGTTCGTGGAGGTATTGGTCCCCGAGGAGTACATGGGGGATGTGATCGGCGATCTGAACTCCCGCCGTTGCGTGATCCAGGAGCTCACGAATCGTGGCCATCTTAAGGCCATCAAGGGGCTCGTGCCTCTTTCCGAGATGTTCGGTTACGCGACTTCGGTCCGTTCCTTGTCGCAGGGACGAGCGACTTACACCATGGAGCCGCACACTTATCAAGAAGTTCCAAAGATGGTCGCTGAGAAGATCATCGCAGGATAAAAAATGGCACAGATAAAAGAAAAGATCCGTATCAAATTAAAAGCATATGACCACCGTGTGTTGGACCAGTCGGTTCAAGAGATCGTGGGGACCGCGAAAAAGACCGGTGCGAAAGTGATCGGCCCGATTCCTCTTCCGACGCATATTTGGAAGACGACGGTGCTTCGTGGCCCGCATATCGATAAAAGGGCACGTGATCAATTCGAGATCCGGACCCATAAACGTCTTATTGAACTGGAAGAACCCACCTCTCGCACCGTGGACGCGTTGATGAAACTCGACCTTCCGGCCGGCGTGGATGTGGAAATCAAACTATAAAAGAGAGATTTATGATCGGTCTTTTAGGGAAAAAAGTTGGAATGTCGCAGATCTTCGACGGGGAAGGCCAGCAGGTCCCCGTGACAGTGCTTGAGGTGGGACCCTGTTTTGTGACGGCGCTTCGCACCAAGGAGAAACATGGATACTTGGGCGTTCAGCTCGGATTCGATGCCGTGAGAGAGAAGCGCCTGAACAAAGCGAAATTAGGCGCACTTCGCAAGGCGAATGTTCCTCCGGTTAGATTTATCCGCGAGATCCGCACGGAAGATATTGCGAATTTAAGCGTTGGCAGCGAGCTTCGCGCGGAGAATTTTGAGGTTGGAGAATATGTGGATATCGAGGGGGTCTCAATCGGAAAAGGCTTTCAAGGTGTTGTAAAGCGCCTCAATTATAAGGGTGGGGGCGCGGGGCATGGCTCGATGTTTGGCCGCGTCCCGGGCGGTATTGGTTCGGTGGCAGGCGGTAGGGGTTGCCGCAAAAAGGTTCGTAAGGGCAAAGGGCTTCCCGGGCACATGGGTGATGAAAAGATCTGTATTCATAATCTTAAGGTCATGAAAGTGGATGCTGAGAACAACCTTCTTGCTTTGAGCGGCAGCGTGCCGGGCGCGGAAGGCGGTTATTTGATCATCCGCAGCGCGCTTAAACGCGGCAAGAAAGGTTCCTGGAAAGTGAGAAGTAGTAAGCAGAAGTCCCCGAAGGAAGATCCGTCGGAAACTTCCAAAGCTGAAAATCCTCAAGTAACTCCGTAAGCTGTGCACTTATTAGAAAGGCGTCAAAGATGAAGGTGCTTCTTTACTCAAAAGAGGGTAAGAAGAAACAGGAGGTGGTGTTGAATCCCGAGATCTACGGGGTTCGGGCTAATGACCGTCTGTTAGAGCTCGTGCGCAACGCCTATTCGGGGAATCTTCGCAAGGGGACCGTCGATACCAAGACACGCGGCGAAGTGCGCGGCGGTGGCAAAAAGCCTTGGAAACAAAAAGGTACAGGAAGGGCGCGTGCTGGCTCAAGCCGTTCTCCCATTTGGGTTGGCGGCGGTACCGTGTTTGGCCCACACCAGAGAGACTACACCGTCAACTTGTCCAAAACGATCCGTAATCTGGCTTTGAGGGTCATGCTTAGCAAGCGTGCCGCGGAGAAGAACCTGATGCTGCTTGAGGCGGTAAAGTTTGAAACACCGAAAACGAAAGAGTTTGCAGCAATCGTGAAGGCATTGCCGGGTCTTAAAAAACGAGCGCTTTATGTGGTAAAAGAGACGACGCCGAATCTTAAGCGCGCGAGCCGCAATATGCGCGAAAGGGTTGAAGTCAAGGTGGCCGCGGAATTCTCGGCTTATGACGTGATGCAACGCGAAAAAATTGTGATCGACGAGGCCGCGGTTGAGCTGATCGAAAAACGCTTGGCGGCACCGGCGAAGGAGAAGCTCTGATGAAGATCAATCTTTACGATGTTGTTATCGAGCCTTTGATCACCGAGAAACTCTCCAAGGCTTCCGAGGCCGCGAATCAGTACGGTTTTCGTGTACATCCGGAAGCGAACAAAAAAGAAGTGAAGGCAGCCGTCGAGAAGATCTTTAATGTGCATGTAGAAAGCGTGAATACGATGAATGTTTCCGGAAAGTGGCGTCGTGTGCGTCACGTTCCCGGGCAGACGACAGCTTGGAAAAAAGCCATCGTGACCCTGAAAAAGGGCGAAAAGATCGATCTGACGAAATAAAAAAGAAAAAAGGATCTATGGGACTTATTAAGTTCAAACCAACAACACCGACGCGGCGATACGGGAATGTTTCCGATTTTGTCGAGATCACCGCGGATCGTCCGTATAGGCCTTTGACCTATATTAAAAAAGGCACGGGCGGACGCAACAACCACGGCCATATTACTTCGCGTCGTATCGGGGGCGGGCATAAGCGCCGCATCCGTTTGATTGATTTTAGAAGGAATCGTATCGGTATTGAAGCGACGGTTCTTTCCGTGGAATATGATCCGAACCGTAGCTCACGTATCGCGCTTGTGCAGTATACCGATGGGCTCAAGAGCTATATCCTTTGTCCGGACGGCCTGAAAGTCGGCGAAAAAGTGGTGAGCGGTCCGGATGTAGAGGTGAAGCTCGGGAACCATTTGCCGCTCGAGAAGATCCCAGAAGGTTCTATGATCCATAACATCGAACTTCGTCCCGGGCTGGGAGGGAAACTTGCGCGTGCTGGAGGCGTGGTGGCGCAGATCCTTGCAAAAGAAAATGATATGGCGCACATTAAACTTCCCTCCGGAGAAGTGAGGCTTGTCCCGGCGAAGTCGTACGCAACGATCGGGCAGTGCTCCAATATCGATCATGAGAATATTATTCTTGGAAAAGCTGGCCGCGCCCGTTGGCTGGGACGGCGTCCTGTCTCACGCGGTGTTGCACGTAATCCTGTGGACCATCCGCTTGGCGGCGGTGAAGGCAAGTCCAAGGGGGGCAATCATCCGCAGAGCCCGACGGGACAGAAATCTAAGGGTTTTAAGACGCGTAGGCGTTATAAAGCATCGAACAAATACATTGTGAAGGATCGCAGAAAATGAGCCGCT
>CAZPCF010000149.1:0-5143 GCA_964585045.1 uncultured bacterium | reverse complement strand
CGAATTTTTTTTTGCTCGCCCCACCCAGTATCACTTTAAGGGCTTGAGCCACAAACCAGCTTAAAAAAACGGCGACAAAAGCTTTTCCACTATGAAATGGGGGATTCGGAATTACGAGCATAGATCCTTTGGGAAAGACGGGAAAAGGGTTGACACCTTTCCTATTTATGCTGTATTATCATAAATAATATAATTTTAAGATATTTCTTCTCATTGCTGTCCTTAATGAGCGAATCATTATAGGTTTAGCTCATTTAAAAAGCAAGTTTGTTTCTTGGCCGCGTTCCTAACGATTTTATGGGTTCGCAGTATGAGCATCGCTAATCCATAAGATCAAATGGAGGACGGTGCTCGAGACGAAAAGGAGGCTGTGCCCTTTATGATACGCATCAAAAGCGCCTTTGCGTTGGGCATCCATGCCTTTCCTGTAGACATTGAAGTCGATATCACTAACGGCCTGCCTCAGCTGATCCTGGTGGGCCTGCCGGATACAAGCATCAAAGAGGCCCGGGAAAGGGTCCGTACGGCACTCAAGAATAGCGGCTTTCACATCCCGCCTGATAAGATCACGATCAGTCTCGCTCCCGCGGATATCAAGAAGGAAGGCGCCGCGTTCGACTTTCCTATCGCTATGGGGATCCTGGCCTGTCACGGTATCATTCCCCACGAAAAACTCGCTGGTCATATTTTTCTTGGGGAATTGGCCCTCGACGGGACGCTGCGTCCCATGAGAGGCGTTATCGCCATCACCACAGGACTTAGGAATTCTTCGTTCGTCCTTCCGGCCGAGAACGGAGAAGAGGCGGCGCTCGCCAAAGACGTGACGGTTTATCCTGTCAGGAGCCTCAAAGAGACTGTTGATTTCCTGCTCGGCGAACGAATGATCGAGCCGCTTCGGAACGCTCCTTATAAGAACAAGGCTCCCTCCCAGAACCAGCCTGATTTTTCCGAGGTCCGTGGCCAACAGGCCGCTAAACGAGCCCTGGAGATCGCGGTCGCGGGCAATCACAAGATCCTTTTCATTGGTCCGCCCGGGAGCGGAAAAACCATGCTCGCCAAGCGCATACCGGCCATTCTTCCACCGATGAGCTCTGAAGAGGCCCTGGAGATCACCAAGATCCACAGTGTCGCGGGCCTGATCCCCCAGGGGAACGGCCTCATCTCCGAACGTCCCTTCCGCACTCCCCACTACACGGCCTCCGCCATTGCCTTGGCGGGAGGCGGAACCTCCCCGAGGCCCGGAGAGATGTCTCTCTCGCATGGCGGTGTTCTTTTTCTTGATGAGCTTCCGGAATTTCGCCGTGACGTGCTGGAAACATTACGCGGTCCACTTGAAGACGGCTGCATCACGATCTCACGCGCTAAAAGCCAGATCACGTTCCCGGCTGACTTTCTTTTGGTCGCTGCTATGAACCCGTGCATGTGTGGATTTCTCGGCGACGCGCGGAAGACTTGCCGGTGCTCTCTGGGACAAATTCATAAATATCAGTCCAAGATCTCGGGGCCTGTTTTGGACAGGATCGATATTCATATTGAAGTACCGGCGCTGTCGTTTCAGATGCTTACAAGCCAAGAACCGGCGGAAAGTTCAGCAACAGTTCGAGAACGGATTTGCGCGTGCCGGAAGATCCAAAGGTCACGCTATCGCCTTCGATCCTATAAAACTAATTCTCAAATGTCTCCCAAAGACATCAAAGAGTTCGCTGCTCCGGATCTCCAGGGACGCAAACTCATCGAGATGGCGATGAAGGAGCTGCATTTATCGGCGAGGGCTTATTACAAGGTCCTTAAAATAGCCCGGACGATCAGTGACTTGGCGGGCTGCGAACAGATCCAATCAGAGCATATTGCCGAGGCGATTCAATATCGCTCTCTCGACCGGCAATGGTGGTCATAAATCAGAAAGGATAAAACCATGACAACAAAATTGATTCCTCAAGAGATTATCCAGAAGAAGATATTCCTGCTCCGCGGTAAAAAGGTCATGTTCGATAAAGATTTGGCGGTTCTTTACGGAGTAACTACAGGGGCACTCATCCAAGCCGTAAAAAGGAACCCCCAAAGGTTCCCGGATGACTTTATGTATCAGCTGACCAAACAAGAGTTTACGGCCTTGATATCACATTTTGTGATATCAAAAGGCCGCGGCGGCACTCGTCAGCTGCCCTATGCCTTTACAGAACACGGAATCTTAATGCTTTCGAGTGTGCTGAATAGTGAGCGGGCCGTTCAAGTCAACATCCAGATCATGCGGACTTTTACTCAGCTGCGGAAAACGCTGGCGGGAAACAAGGATTTGCGAAGAAAAATCGAGGAAATGGAGAAGAAATACGATCACCAGTTTCAGATCGTTTTCAAAGCGGTCAAAGAATTGCTCGAACCCCTGCCCCCCAAGCCTAAAGGGCCCATCGGCTTTCAGCCCTAATGCGGGAGGCGATTCAATATCGGAATTTAGACCGGCAGTGATGGGGTTGAAATGAACTCGGTCGCAGGAGCTGTTTTGTTGCGGTCTTAAACCTTTAAACTCGCTAGGGAGATTCGCCTCTGACACTTTTGTTTCTTTCGCTGAGTGTATTAAAAATGGCTTTGACCGCACTCAGATCTTTTTTGCTCACAAGCGCGAGAACAACGTCTCCTTCTTCTAACACGGTATCCCCTTTCACAACAATGAACTTGTTGTCGCGCCCCACCAGCACAGCAAGGCTGTCCCTAGGAAAATCAAGATCGTAGAGTTTTTTTCCGGCCGCTGCTCCGGCATAAGGCACCATGAATTCCAGAAGATCCGCGTCCGCTCCCTCGTGCTGCTCGAACTCAAGAGGATATCGGAGCTTGCGCTGCAAGGGCGCATTTAATCTTAGCCATTTCGATACAGCGGATATGCTCGTTCCCTGGATCAACACTGACACAAGAACCACAAAAAATACCACGTCAAAGATCAGCTCCGAATTAGAAACCTTTGCAAGCAGGGGGAATGTAGCTAAAACGATCGGTGCAGCACCCCGGAGCCCTACCCATGAGACCATGAGTTTTTCTTTGAACGGCTCAAGAGGCAGGCTTAGAAAAACACCCAGGGGCCGCGCTACAAAGAACAACACGGCCGCTGTTGCGATACTTCCCCAGGCTACCGGGATCAGCTGGGAAGGAAAAACAAGCAGGCCGAGAGTTAAGAACATTACGATTTGCATCAACCAGGCCAGGCCCGCATGAAAACGCACGAGATTTCTCTTATAGAAAAAGTCTTTCCGAGAGAGCAGGATGCCGGCGATATACACCGCCAGGAAACCGTTTCCGCCGGCTGTTTCCGCCACGCCGTAGGCAAGAAGAGCGATCGAAAAAGTCAACGCGGCGTAGAGGCCTTCGTATTCGAGCCTTAGTCGGTTGATGCTCCTGAGAAGAATTTCCGCAATAACCCATCCCGCGACAAATCCGAGCGCCATTCGCTTGAAGAATATTCCGATCAAATAATACCAGGGCATATCGGGATATTGAATCAGCTGGATCATGCCAAGCGTTAGGAAAACAGCCATCGGATCGTTGCTCCCGGATTCAAGCTCGAGAAGCGGACGCAGTTGCCCTTTTAGGCTTATATTCTTCGAACGAAGAATGGAAAAAACTGCCGCGGCATCCGTGGAAGAAATGATGGCCCCGAGCAATAATCCTTCCTTGATGGGAATCCGGAATATCCAGGAGGCAAAGATCCCGACCGCTCCCGCGGTGATTAAAACCCCGATCGTGGAAAGCGCGATTCCTTTCGCGAAAACCCGCTTGGCCTCGCTATAGTCGGTTTCTAATCCGCCTGAAAAAAGGATGAACGAAAGAGCGATGATGCCGATGACCTGGGCCAGAGCTGCATTATCAAAATAAATACCGCCAATCCCTTCAGATCCGGCCAGCATACCGATAGCGAGAAAGAGAATAAGAGAGGGGATGCTAAGTCTGTCTGAAAGCTTGCTCGCCAGAACGCTCAGAAACAAGAGTAGCGCAGCCGCCAAAAGGATCTGCCCCGTTGTGCCCGCCCATGAAACATCGAACATGCCTGATCTTCCGCTCCTTCAGGGTTCTAGAAATAACCGTTTTGCGCGGATAACTACTTGCGAACAGGTTTCTTTCCTTGGCGAGAGGTTTTTCTGGCTCGCCGCACGTATTTTTCAATACCAACCACGAGCGAGATCGTAAGGCAGACGCCAAGGATCTCTTCCCATTCAATGAGCGGCATGGCGGCGCTGTGGAACATCTTGTTCATGAAGGGCGCCTGAATAAAAAGCAGCTGGAAGCCAACCATCAGAATGCAACCGACCCAGATCCAGGGGTTTGAAAAAACACCTATTGAAAACATGGACCGTGTCAAGGACCTGCAGTTGAAAAGATAAAAAAGTTCTCCGAGGACCAGCATAGTGGTCGCAACCGTTCTGGCTTCTTCAAGAGAACCTCCTTGCATCAAGGTGTATTTGAAGAGGCCAAATACTCCGGCCACAAGCAGGAGCCCCACATAAAAGGTGCGAATCACGACATCCCTCGTCATGATCGGCAGTTTCGGATCCTGAGGAGGCCGCTGCATAATGTCTGGTTCCTTGGGCTCGAAGGCAAGCATCATTCCCAGAAAAACGGCCGTCGTCATGTTCACCCAAAGAATCTGAACGGGAAGGATCGGAAGCTCGGTCCCGAGAAAGATGGCCAGAAGAATGGAAAGGCCTTCTCCCAGATTGGTCGGAAGGGACCAGACAATGAATTTTTTAAGATTATCAAAAACGCAGCGCCCCTCCTCCACGGCCGCCTCGATTGAAGCAAAATTATCGTCCGTCAGGACCATATCGGCCGCTTCCTTGGCCACTTCGGTGCCGGTGACCCCCATCGCGATTCCGATATTCGCCTGCTTAAGGGCCGGTGCGTCATTCACGCCGTCCCCCGTCATCGCCACGATATTTCCGAGAGACTGGAGGGCTTTAACAAGACGCAATTTCTGTTCGGGCGTCACGCGGGCGAATACGGAGCCACGGTCGGCCGCATGCGTGAATTCCTTCTCGTTCAGACCTTCAAGCTGTTTCCCGGAAAAAGCATTCAACTCCGACCCGCCGCCTTCGTCCGCATAGCGAAGGCCAAGCTGCTTGGCGATTGCTGTGGCCGTCAGCACATGGTCCCCCGT
>CAZPCF010000148.1:0-5158 GCA_964585045.1 uncultured bacterium | reverse complement strand
TGGTCCCAGCACGAATGCGTGCAGGACTATGGATGTCCTGCCGCATTTCGGAGCGTTTTCCGGTGTTTTTTTCTGTTCCATCGTCAAAACGGAACCCGATCTTTTGGAGAGTTTCGGACCGCAGGTGATCCATGCTTCCTTCTAATCTTGCCTGAGTCCGTTTGGTCAGGTCTTCGACAAGGACCTTCATTTGTTCCGGGAACGGCGGCCATTCCCCTATTCCCTGGCCGTCCACTGTCCTTTGAAAATCCACGTTCGATAAGATGCCGCCGCTATGGAACGCCTGGACGGAAAAATCGAGGTTCAATTCTTTTTTGAGAGCTTTCCGGATACGCTCAAGCAGAACGCGCTGGTACACATGGCAAGATTCGTGGCCTTCTCTCCGGAAACCTCCGTACAGGAACTTGACGGCCGCCAAAGTCGCGATCAAACCAAGAGCTATCGGCCATGTGACCGGGACATGGATCGCTTTCGCTGCCAGGGGAAAAACCCCCAAATACGGAATGAACATTGTCCAGTAGACATGGCCGCCCGGTTTATAGTTGATCGCAAGCCGGCCCTTTTCCGGATACGAGACCGTAATGGCCGGTCCTTCCATCTGGGACAGGAATCCCATGAAAAAGCCAAAGACATGCAAGAGTGCAAAGGATCCCGCGCGTAAGTTGCCTTTGGAAAAATAAGCGCCCGCTTCCCGCCATGATTTGGCGATCATGTGCAGGGTGATCTTGTTGAACATGAAAAGCGAATTCGTAGCGGCCGTGATCCGGATGTCTTCCCGCGCCGCCGCCTCCTGAGTGAAGCTTTCGAAGGCCTTGATCTGGTCTTCCCGAGATTTTTCCGAATTCGTATTCCAGTGTTTCTCGTAAGCTTGGAGAGCGCCTTCCCGGACCCTGCTTACAATGCGTTCAAAGCCCTGCTTGTAATCCTCGCGTGACCTGGCTTCGGAACGGCTGAGATCTTTAGACTCCGTCTCCGTTTGCTCACGTTTTAAATACCGGTCCAGGGTCAGGAGATCAGCGTTGGGATCGGCGAGCAAGGCGTCATAGACTGTCCGCATTTCGGCTGGGACTTCCTTGGTCCCAGCACGAATGCGTGCAGGACTATGGATGTCCTGCCGCATTTCGGAGCGACGGCTCAGGACATGATCGGCAGTTTGAATGAAATAAGGGTTGCTCCGGTCCAGAAGATCAGAAATTGTGAGGAGCACCCCGTTTCCGCCGGCATGCTCCGCAGAGGCGTCAGGGACCACGGTAAGCTTGACCGAGGCGAATGACACTGTGAAACGGATATGTTGAATTTGTCCCGAATGATCCAGCTGCGGGAAAACAGAGATTTTAAAATCAGCGTCTTTTTGAATATCGAAGCGGTCCTTAAATGCTTGGATCTTTCTCTCGATCTTTCCGTTTTTGGGGTACGGGGACGACGGACGCATTTTTATCGGTATGATCATGTGCCAAAGATCGACCGCATTGATCCAAAAGGTTCCGATAACATAAGCGAAAGGAAGGATAAGCAAAGTCCCGGCTTCGCGGAGCAGATGCGGAAAAAGTTGCCGCCAAAAAGCCTGGCGCCGTTCATGTTCATCCGCCAATTGAAAAATACCGGCCAGACCGGCACGGAACTCTTCCACCTCTTCCCAGCCGAACTTCCGGATCAGCTTTTCATACGTTTGCGGAGCTTCCTTGATCTCATCGCGGTCGCCCTCAAGCGACCCTGTCTCTGCAAGAGTACGGGTTTCCGCCCGGCCCTTTGTCTCGGGAGGCTCCCCGCGTTCCATGCTTTTTTCGTTCTCAAGACGCCAGGCCCGGGCAAAGGCCCTGACCACGCCCGGGTCGAGCTGGCCGGCGGTCGCAAGATCGATAAATTCAGGGAACGCCTTATGAGCCGCGATCCCTTCATGGTAAACACGCCCGACGGTCATCGCGTCAAAAGAATCTGCCACGGCAACGACCCTCGCTTCTAAAGAGATCTCTTCTCCCCTCAATCCGCGCGGATACCCCTTGCCGTCACCGCGTTCGTGATGGGAGAGAACGATCTCGCGGACGGCCTCAAATCCCGGGATCGAAGCAAGCAGGTCGGCGCCCTTTTGAGCGTGCGTTTTCATAATGAGCCATTCGGGATCCGATAATGGGTTGGGATTTTTGAGTATCTCGCCGGGGATCTCGAGTTTTCCGATGTCATGAAGCAGGGCGGCCTGAGCCAAAGCCAGGGAAGATGGCATCCCCAGTTCCGCAGCGATCATGCCCGTAAGGTGCATAACCCTCTCCATATGCTCCACGTCTTCACGGTCTTTTACTCGGAGCTTCTCCAGCAACTCCCGTGCCAAAGGAGGTAGTGATTCCACGACCTCCTGAAGCACCCATGTTTTTTTTCCCGTAACGTCCATGAGCCGGTCAAAGGCCTTGACCAATTCGTTGTATTTCGCAAGGATCTCGGGATGGTCCCCAAGACGATATTTTTCCATAACCACCCGGCGAACATTGTCCTTTTGGAACCGTGCTTCCGCGGCAACTTCCTGGGGAGCCTCGGCGGCCATAGGGACCAAACTGTTCAGTTTTCTTTCAACAACTTCCAAGAGACCCTTAACGATCAAGATCTTTTGGTCTTCGGTGAGACTTTCATTCTCGTGAGCGGTCTTCTCGTCGCTTTGCTGTCCTGCTTTGGAGCGCGAAGGAGGACGTGCTTTCAGACGGGCATTTTCGGCATCCAGGCAGTCCTGGACCGCGCGGTCGACGTGGGGCCAAACATCTAGGATCTTCAGGACCCCCTGTCTGAATTCTTCATAATCATTCCCGGGTTTGCCCAGGTCCGAATTGAACGCCGCATTCAACAGGAATGGGAATTGGAGATCGTAAGGGACGGGATCGGTCTCCGTCCCTTGGTGTTGATCAAGGACGGACCTGTAAACCTTAAAATCATCTTCGAGGACCATCCTCAGCGTTGCCTCGTTCCAGAGGAACGCTTGTCTTATTTCCCCGAGCGCTTTCCCGATATTTCCAAGATGTTCCGCCTGCATTTCGCTCCCCAAAGAAAACATTTCGAGGAATCCGGAAATGATCCCTTCATTGTTCGCTGAAAGATGGCTGTTAAAAGCACCGAGCGCGGTTTTTGTTCCGAAAAGGTCTCCTTTTGCGATGTAAATGTTTTTTTTAAGAAGACCGTATTTGTTTGTCCTTTCTTTGAGTTCCGAAAAATACCGGGATGCGGAAAAGGCCCTCTTCAAAAGATCGGGCTCCTTCCAATCCGGCTCCTCCGGCCATTTTGTTGCCCCTCTCTCCTTCGAGAGGCGAGGCTCGCCTTCAAATCGATCCTGATCATTGGCGGCCCGCGCCTCGGAGCGGTTTGGAGGCAAGCCCAGCCGCCCGAGCGGGCCCATCCGGACCGTGCCGATCATGGAAAGCGCTTCTTTGATGAACGGCTCGGCAAGAAGACCCTTCGATAAAAACTTACCGGGCAATTGCACAATGATCGCAATGCCTCCTTCACCCCGGTCCACTTCCGTAAAAAATGGCAATAGGTATGCGGCCAAAGCGATGGGGATCATTTGAAGGGAGATCAGCTTCTGCTTTTTTTCCTCTGTGGATTGGATCGCTCGGAGCAGGTCACGCTGTCTTCCGGTCATCTTTTGCCATCCGGACACCAAGTCCCCCAAAGCGATCAAGTCCCGGGTCTCGGGCATCCGGTCGAGCGCGGCAACCCATTCCAGGACCGGTTGGATCTCTGTTTTGAGGCTTTTCCCTTCTTCGATAAGCTTTTGAAGCTCCCTGGTTTCCGCGGCTGAGGACGCGGAGACATTTTCGAGGGCTTGTGAAATGTCGTTCCTCGGATCCAGGAAAGCCAGCGTTTCTTCCACCTCCTCCAACCTCCCGGCGGATAGCACTGCATGCGCCTTTTGAAGCGCTCCTTTCAAATACCGGATCGACGATTCCGCGTTAATGGCCGCAAGCCCAAAACTGAATCCGATGTCCTCGCATTGACGGCGGAATTTTGACACGGCCTTAGAGGACGCCCTCAAAAGATCCGTGAGCAGTTTCGCTTGAGTTGTATTCGAGTTTGCGGGATCAAGAACGATGGTAAATGCCGCGCGGGCTTTCTCATCCGTGATCAGATCTTCCCGGAGGCCGGCGCTTCGCAGGGCTTCTTTGACCTCTTTGATGGCCTCATCCAATTTGGGCGACTGAGGGATCCTGAACGGTTCCTTGGGTGCAGGGGCAAACACCGTAACGGGAGAGGCCGGAATGAAAACGGCAGACAGCTTGCTCGGAGCAGGTGCCGGAGTTTCCGGTCCAGCAGGCTCAAGGACTGTTTTCTTGGGAGCCGGTTTGGGGGCCGGCGGAGCTTTGTCCAGTTCCTCCTGCCGCTCCCGGACCTGGACTTCGATAAATTCGTCCCGGTAAACAAGTTCTCCCGTGCTGCCTTCTTGCAATGTCGCATAACCGCCCTTGATCCTTGCGAGCCCCTCCGGCGTCTGAGGCTGCCCTTTCACCCAGCTCCGGACCGCGTTTTGGATCTCCCCCTGCAGGAAAGTACCGGCCAATTCAAAATAAAGTGAGGCGATGCTCGAAAAATCCGGCTCTTTTTGCCTGAGCTCGACATGGCTTACCAGGAAAAGCAGGCGGTCTTGGATAGCGATCCACTGCTCCAGGAGGCGCTTCGCGGCTTGGATCATGGGTTCTGAAAAACGGCCGCCGTTACCGAGCCACCTTGAAACAGCGCGGTCCAGATTGTTGCCGGTTTCCAGCAGGATCTTTTGCATTTGATAAACCGCGAAATGGATCAGGGGAACTTTGGCGGGGCCCAACCGGGTTTTAAGGTTCCGGTCAAAAAAGGTGACCCCTTTCTCATCCCGTGCAGCGAGTTGGGTCAGGTTGGCAGCATACTGAACGGGGCCAAAGCAAAGATCCCCGAAGTGCGCCAGTACAAGCGCGAGGTCATCAGGATCGATCAGGCCCTCATGATTTTCGCCATAAAGCCAAGCGTCAAGCTCACGGATCTTTGCGGCCTCGTCCGCCCGGTCCGGCCTCAGGACCCGCGTGGCGGCATCCGCCAACGCGTCATCCAACGGTTTTTGGGATCCGGCGCTGTCTTTTTTATACCAGTAAAGATAAAAAGTGATCTGCCGGCGCTTCGGATCGCTCTCGGGGAAGGCGGTCGTGAT
>CAZPCF010000147.1:4984-5220 GCA_964585045.1 uncultured bacterium | reverse complement strand
AAGGGATCCGTGCGTATAACGGCCTGGTTTTCAAACTGGATGAACATTTGCAGAGGCTCTGGGAATCGGCGCACAGTCTCATGCTCACGGTCCCCATGAATGTGAGGGACATGAAAGTGGCGATCCTTTCAACGCTCAAGAAGAACAAGCTGAAGGATGCTTATATCCGCGTGGTGGTGACGCGCGGAGTGGGGGATCTCGGGCTTTCACCCTGGCTTTGCAAAAAGGCCACGGTC
>CAZPCF010000147.1:0-4974 GCA_964585045.1 uncultured bacterium | reverse complement strand
ATGGCGATTTATGACAGACCCGGATGACCAGAGTGTCTTCATCATCACGGACAAGATCACGCTTTATCCCAAAGAGCTTTACAAGAAAGGCCTTGAGATCATCACGGTGCCGACGGTGCGGAACCTTCCGGAAGCTGTCAATCCTTCAATTAAGAGCCTGAACTATCTCAACAATATCATGGCGAAGATCGAAGCCAAGAACGGCGGGTGCATCGAAGCGCTTATGTTGAATCATCAGGGGTATGTGGCGGAATGTACCGGGGACAACGTATTTATGGTTAAGAAGACCGGTAAGGGGCAGGCGGTGAAGGACTATATCCTGCTCACGCCGCCCACTTATCTCGGCGCGCTCAAGGGCATCACGCGCCAGGCGATCCTCGAGATCGCGGAAAGGATCAAGCTGCCTTTTGAGGAGCGCATCATTACGCGGCATGATCTTTTCAACGCGAACGAGGTATTTCTTACCGGTACGGCGGCGGAGGTTATCCCGGTTGTGAAGATCGACGGACGCAAGATCGGCGAGGGAAGCCCCGGGAAGATCACGAAGATGCTTCTCAAGGATTTTCAGGCGCTGACCCATAAAGACGGCGTGCGTTACACGCTTTGACCCGTCGCGAGTCCGGAGCCAACCCATCATGATCTGCAATATCTGCGGGACAAAAGAAGCGACCATCCATCTGACCGAGATCGTCAACGGTAAGATGGCCGAGGTCCATATCTGCGAAGCGTGTGCCGAAGAAAAAGGTACGGAGTTCAAGACCTATTTCAATTTCGGGGACCTGCTGGCCGGTGTGCCGGGTCTTGAGAAGGCGCTCGGAGCTTCAGGTAAGAAAATACCGCTTGTCTGCAAAGATTGTGGCATGAATTACGAAGATTTCGCGAAGAACGGGCGCCTTGGCTGTGCGGGATGCTATGTCTCTTTTCAAAAACCGCTTGCGATCGTGATGAAACAGGTCCAGCGCTCAAGCTATCACGTCGGCAAGAAACCATCCCGTATCCCGAAGGAAACGCGCAGCGTCCACGATCTGCGCCAGCTCCAGGAAAAGTTGCGCAAAAGTATTCAAGAGGAAGCGTTCGAGGAATCTGCGCGCTTGCGCGATGAGATCAAACAGGCTTTGGACAAGCTCAAAAAAGCAAAGAGGCCGAAAAGTGAGTGAGATCGACCGTTTTATCGATCAGCCGGTGAATTGGCTTCGGGCCACAGGGCCTGAAAGCGACGTGGTCATCAGCTCGCGCCTGCGCATGGCGCGCAACCTCGCGGCCTATCCATTCCTTAGCCGTCTTGCGGCAGAGCAGCGTGGCGCGATCATTCAAGAGGTTGGGGAGGCGGTTAAGAGATCGAATTTCCTTAAAAACGCTTATTTCATTTCCTCGGCGGAACTTCCTGAACTCGATCAGCAATTCTTATTAGAGCGCCATTTGGTCAGCCGGGAACTTTTTCTGGAAGAAGGCAAGAGTGCGGTCGTGATCACACCCGACGAAATGGTGAGTCTGATGGTGATCGAAGAAGACCACCTACGGCTCCAAGTGTTCCAGTCAGGCCTCAATCTCATCGAGACCTGGCGCATTGCCGATGAGATCGACAGCGAACTTGAAAAAGACCTGGATTATGCTTTTGACGGGACGCTTGGGTACCTGACGGCGTGTCCGACGAACGTCGGAACCGGCATCCGGGCCTCATGTATGTTGCATCTCCCGAGCCTTGTTCTGACCAAACAGGTCCACAAAGTCTTGCAGGCCCTCTCCAAGCTTAGTCTCGCGGTGCGCGGACTTTATGGCGAGGGAACGCAAGCGAGCGGGAATTTTTTCCAATTTTCCAATCAGATCACATTGGGCCAGCCGGAAGACGAGATCATCAGTAATCTCGAAGGCGTGATCCGCCAAGTGATCACGCATGAGCGTGAGGCCCGGGAGTATCTCAAGAAAAAGCGCAAGGCCAAGATGGAGGATCAGGTCTGGCGTGCCCTGGCGGCGCTCAAAGCCGCGCGCATGATGTCCTCTTCGGAGGCGGTCCAGCTCTTGTCGCTTGTGCAAGTCGGGATCGATGTCGGGGTTCTGGAGGGCCAGGTGACCCACACGGACCTGAACCAGCTTTTCCTTTTGATCCAGCCGGCGCATCTCCAAAAGATGAGCGGTAAGGAACTTGGTACCACGGAGCGCGATGCCCGCCGCGCCTCTCGTATTCGCGAATATTTTACGAAGGTCGTCCTTTAACTTCGGAGAGAAGAACATGAAAAAACTTTCTTGGGTTTTGATTCTTATGTTTTTAATCAGCGGCCAAGTTTTTGCAGCGGACGTGAATGCCCTGTCGCGTATCAGCGAAGTCACGGTCTATTCCTCGAGCGCTTTTGTGACGCGCTCAGCCCAGGTGGCAGTGAACGTCGGGGACACGAAGGTGATCTTTTCCAATATTATTCCTGAGATCGATGAAAACTCAATACGGGTCAAGGGCAAGGGGACCGCGGAAGTCAAGATCCTTGGGGCGCAGATGAAGCGGGAATATACCGAAGACGCTCCGGTGGCGCGGGTCGAGCAGCTGGAGGCGGAGATCCAGGCGATCGAGGACCAGAATGCGAAACGGGAGAATGAAAAAAGAGTTCTTGCGGAAGAAAAACAATACTTGGATTCGATCCGGCTCTTTGCCAACCAGAAGATTCCCGAAGACCTTGTGACCAAGATGCCGTCAGCGCAGGACCTGGAAGCGACGCTTGTTTTTCTGGATACGCAATTGAAAGCAAATTTCGCGCGCGTTCAGGAGATCGATATCGCCATTCGTGAAAGCCAGAAAAAGTTGGAGGTCCTGCGCCGTGAGCTCGAAGCACTCAGGGGATCGGGCCAAAAGATCAAGCGTTCGATCGTGGTGGAGATCGAAGTCGTAAAAGCCGGCTCTCTGAATTTAGATCTGTCTTACATGGTAAATGGCGCCTCTTGGAACGCGGTTTATGACGCGCGCGCAGATTTTGAAAAGTCCGAGGTGGAACTGGTCTCCTATGCGGTCGTGCGCCAAAGCTCCGGTGAGAGCTGGGAGGATGTGGACATGGTTCTTTCCACGGCCCAGGTGACTTCCGGCGGGAATATGCCAGAGGCGAATTCCTGGTTCATCCGTCCTTACCCGCCGCCGATGCCTATGCAGCGGAATATGTTGATGGCTGCCAGCCGGTCTGAATCTCGAAAGATGAAAGCCGAGGCCTTGGGCGGAGCGATGGATTACGAGGCTTCGGGAGCACCTGCAGCCCCGGCAATGATGGTAGCGGAAAATGCTTACGCTCAGGCGGAGGCGAAAGGAGTTTCGGTGGCTTACAAACTTTCGCGAAAAGCTACGGTCAAGACCGACGGTTCGGATTACAAGCTTCCGATCACGTCACAAAAGCTCGCGTCGAATTTTGAATATTCCGCCTATCCTCGCGCTGCGGCCATGGCCTATCTCAAAAGTCTTGTGACGAATGCCAAGGACCTTCAGCTTTTGGGTGGGCGCGTGAACGTGTTCTTCGACGGGGATTTTGTCGGAACTTCCAGCTTTGAGAGTATTGCTCCGGGCCAGGAATTCGATCTTTACATGGGAGCGGATGAGAACGTGAAGGTCAAGCGGGAACTCTTGGAGAAGAAGTCCGATGACGTATTTTTGGGCGGAATCCCGTCACCCACGAAGAAAATGATTTATAAATATAAGCTAACGGTCGAAAATTACAAGACCAAGGCCAGCAAGGTCAATCTATTCGACGCGATCCCGGTCTCGGAGGACGAGCGTATCAAGGTGAAGGTTTCGGGGCTCAGCATGGAACCCAAGCAGAAGGATTGGAAGGATCGCAAGGGGATCTGGCGTTGGGAGCTTCAACTGGAACCCAAGGCGAAGCAGGAGATCTTTTACACATGCACCGTGGAATTTCCACGCGATATGCGCGTCGAGGGGCTTGATTAAATAAACCATTCATTGTCATTATTTTAATCCGGAGGTCACAATGTTCGATCGTTTTACGGAAAGAGCTCGGAAGGTCATTATTCTCGCCAAGGAAGAGGCCAAAAGATTCAATCACGATTACATCGGGACGGAGCATATTTTGCTCGGCCTCATCAAGGAAGGGGAAAGCGTTGCGGCTGCGGTACTCCAGAATCTCGGGCTGTCGCTTGATACGATCCGCCTGGAAGTCGAGAAACTTGTCCAGTTCGGGCCAAGTACGGTGGTCTCCGGGGACATCCCATTCACGCCCAAGGCCAAGAAAGTGATCGAGCTGGCGATGGATGAAGCGCGCCGTCTCGGGCATAACTATATCGGGACCGAGCATTTGCTTTTAGGCCTCATTAAGGAAGGCGAGGGCGTGGCGAGTCACGTGCTCATGAACGTGGGGCTTGACCTCAACAAGGTGCGCTCTGAGGTGATCAAGCTACTGGGTTCTACGACGCCGAATGCTGAACCGGGTGCGCCGTCGCCTGGCATGGGCGGTCCCGGAAGCGGGGCCGGAGGGAAATCTAAGACCAAGACGCCGGCGCTTGATGCGTTCGGTCGCGATCTTTCTCAACTTGCGCGCGATGGAAAACTAGATCCCGTCGTGGGCCGGCAGGATGAGATCCAGCGTGTGATCCAGATCCTTGCGCGCCGCACGAAGAACAACCCCGTGCTTTTGGGGGAGGCAGGCGTCGGAAAGACCGCGATCGTGGAAGGTCTCGCCCAGATGATCATCGGCGGTGATGTTCCGGAGATCCTGGCTGACAAACGCATTGTCGTGCTCGATCTTGCGTTGATGGTTGCGGGAACGAAATACCGAGGCCAGTTCGAAGAACGCATCAAAGCCGTGATGGACGAGATCCGTCGCACGGAAAATGTCATGATCTTTATTGATGAATTGCATACCCTGGTCGGCGCCGGAGGCGCCGAAGGCGCGATTGATGCGTCGAATATCTTGAAGCCCTCTCTTTCCCGCGGTGAGATCCAATGTATCGGGGCGACGACACTCGACGAATATCGCAAATATATCG
>CAZPCF010000146.1:0-5246 GCA_964585045.1 uncultured bacterium | reverse complement strand
ATTCCTATAAAATAGTCCTGATGGCGCGGTCTGATTTCTTAAATGCTCCAACGGTTTTTTTGAAGGGTGCTAAAGCGGCAAACCTTCTTAAAGAGCTTGTTAGTAAACGCAAGAAATCCTATGAGATTCTGGTGTGGAAGGTGACGCTGCCGGGGGCAGGGGAGCCATCTTAGTTTTTCTTGTTATCAACATCCCGCCTGATTGTCTGCAAACCGATTATTTTCCAAAGTTTAATGGGTCATCTCCAAGTGTTTTAGGGTCTTTGTAGTGCACATGGTCGCTAAAATGCTCAGAGGCCATGTATGAAAAGTTGAAATATCCTGAAAACGCGTCTTCTAGATCGCCTTTTTTAATCATTTCCCTGAATCTGGATGCGTCTGTTTTTTTATACTTTTCATCCAGTTTTGGCGCAATGACTTCAAATCGAATCTTTTTCTCATCAAGCATGCTTTTGATCTTTCGCAAATACTCCACCGACAGGTCGCTGAGCAGGTATTCTCTTCCGATAGCGCCATTCCTTTCGAAGCCCACGTAATTTTCAACCTCAGGTGAAATGTTCGAGGATTTAACTATCGGAAGAGCGGAGAAAAGCCAACATGAGATATTCCGGATCTTCTCTTTGGCAGTTTTCGAGATGCATTGTCTGTATTCCGAACCAAAAAACGGTTTGAGAAAATAATTGAACGACCAGATCCAATCCAGATCATTTTCAAATGAAACCGGATGGTAGACGAGTACGACCTCGGTGATCCCAGGATTTTTTTCAAGGATGTTTTTTGTCAGTATGTACTGTCCCACCATGCTTATCGACGCGCTGCTTGCTAGCGATTCATATTTACTGTTCGGCGCGCTAGGAAGATAAAGCGAACGAGCAACGCTATCGCCTAGGATTATCGTTTTGCATTTCGTGACGCTCTTGCTTTTTTCTATCACTTCATAGACTTCTTTTCCGATCAAGACATGGCGCTGAAGCAGCCCTGTTGCAAGAATGAGCTCCGGCAACAAAAAAACAGTCAAAATGCCGATTAATGCCAGCTTAATCATGAACGTTCTTTTTGACTTCAACGTAAGGCCTCGTTAGGTGGCTATTAGATTTTTTGCCCGCAGATCAAAATCTGAAGTAAATGAATTTAGCTCCCGTAGTCCAGAATATAAACGCTGTTGTTACGGCGGAAAGATACACCAACCATCGAAAGCATGTGCTGCGATCCCATGTGTCAATCAAACTCTTATTCTTTCTCGCGTAGTGGTTAATGAAAGCATATAAGGCCAATGCCAGCACAATAATGACAAGGTGTGGAATTCCTTGCGACAATAAAAGTCCTGACCGAAGTCCTTTCATGCTGCTCAGCATATTGGGAAGGAAATAGATCTTCGAAATAATGTGAGCGGATTCCTTGAGGCTGGTAGCTCTGAAAAATATCCATGCAAAGCTGACAAGATTGAAAGTCATGAAAACCTGCCATGCTTTCAGAACCCAGGTTTTTTCGACTTTTAAAATTTTATGCAGCGCTTTCTGGTAAGGTCTGTAAAAAACAGAGGATGCCAGGTACGCTCCGTGGATCAAACCCCAGATCACAAATCCCCAGCTTGCGCCGTGCCAGATTCCTGAGACCAGAAAAGTGACCATGAGCGCGGCAGTGGTTCCCCAGTTTTTCCAGTTACGCCATTGCATTTGCAATGGTTTGAATATGTAGTCAAAAATCCACCGGGAAAAGCTAATGTGCCACCGGTGCCAGAAATCTGCGACGGATCTGGCGAGATAGGGGCTATTGAAGTTCTGGGTCAAGTTAATATTAAAGAGGCGAGCGCTGCCAAGCGCCATGTCTGTATAGCCGGAGAAATCCATGTAAATTTGGAACGCATACGCGTAAGTGGCCAATAAGAGGGGGAGACCGCTGAATCCATGAACGTCTGAATAGACGGCATCCACATAAAGGCCAAGTCGGTCACCGATCACAACTTTTTTGAATAGTCCCCAGGTGAACAGAAGTAAACCATAGCGCATGTTGTCATAATTAAACTCATACCTGGCTTTCAACTGCGGCAACAGATCTCCGGCGCGTTCGATAGGCCCTTGGAGCAGTTTTGGGAAAAATGCCATGTGAAGTGCAAAGTAACCGAAATGCCGTTCCGGTTTTACGATCTCAAGATAGATATCGATCAGGTAGGAGATGGCTTGAAAAACATAATAAGAAACGCCGATCGCGACGAACGCCTTGATCAGCGGAACCTTGGCGTTGACCGAAAGCAGTATTGCCCAAGCTTTTAGGCCTTCTGAAAGACACGGCAGGTATTTCATGACGACCAGGATAAGAACATTGGCTGCAATACCGCCCCACAGCCAAGAGAGCTTTGCCTTCGGGGTGCTTGCCTGACCTAGCCACATCCCAAAACTGTAAGTCGTTATCGTGACTAGTGCCAGAACCAGCAGTAAATAGGGAACTTTCAAGGCGGCGTAAAAAAGAAGACTCGCGGCCAGCAATACGAACCATCGCACCCGGTCACCGGCAAAATAAAAAAATAGGTAAACGAGCGGCAAAAAAAGAAAATATTGAAGGGAGTTAAACGGCATAATTAGGGGATTGTTTTTTTACGAATGCTGCTGAGTAGATCGCCGACGGTTCTGAATGTTAGCAGTTCTTTCTGGGAAAATTTAATCCCAAATTTGGATTCGATAGCAACGATAAGATTAACATGCGATAGAGAATCCCAGCCGTCAATATCATTCGCAGTCGTTTCAGGGGTAATCCTGATATCGTCATTATCGAAAACTTCAATAAAAACCTGGTTCAGTCGGTCTCGTAACTCCATTTAATCCTCCTCTAATGTGGAAAGATCCCCGGCATCCTGCCCCAGGTAGCGCGCTTTGAGAACCCGCCGCATGATCTTGCCGCTTTTGTTTTTTGGAATATTATCAACAACAATGATCTCTTGCGGGGTCGCGATCGATGAAACCTTGTTGCTAACGTAAAGTCTGACCTTGAGCTCCAGCTCCTTTGACCAAGCATACTGTTTGTGGAGGTGGATAAACGCAACAACTTTTTCAAACAAAAGCTCGTTCGGCGCACCGATCACGCCAGATTCGGCCACCTCGGCGATCTCCAGAAGGGCGCTTTCAATCTCGAAGGGGCTGATCAAGTGCCCGGCCGTGTTAATGACATCATCACTGCGTCCTTTGAACCAGTAATAACCATCTTTATCCCGAACTGCTTTGTCTCCGGTATTGTAATATCCATAATGAAACTTGTGGCTGTAAGCTGTGCCATTGTTGAGGTATGAAACGAACATGGATGGCCAGCCGCGCTTCAGGCAAAGGGTGCCTTGCTCATTGTTGCCCAGCAGTGCGCCATTGTCCGCCATGATTACAGCTTCGATCCCGTCTACCGGTTTTCCCATGGAGCCGGGACGAATATCAAGCCCGGGCCGGTTCGAGACCATAATCCCACCGGTTTCTGTTTGGAACCAGGTATCGTAAATATCTCTTTCGAGGGTTGTGCGTGCCCAACTGATGACTTCGGGATTGAGGGGTTCTCCCACGCTGAAAATATGCCGAAGCGCACCGAGTTTGTAGTCTTTGTAAAGCTTCGCGTCTTCACGCATCAACATGCGCAGGGCGGTTGGCGCTGAATACCAGATGTTAACCGCTTCCTTTTCTAAGAGGTTGAACCAGAGTTTGGCGTCATACCCACCGCCATAGTGAATTTGTGTGATTCCCAAGCTCCAGGGGCCAATGATGCCATAAGAGGTGCCGGTGATCCATCCTTGATCGGCAGTGCACCAGAAGATGTCAGAATCCGTGAGATTCAGTATTTCTTTAGCCGTTTTGCTTTGATGAAGAATGCTCCCATGAACATGGAGCACGCCCTTGGGTTTTCCGGTTGATCCGGAAGTGTAATGCAATACGGAAGGTGTAGTTGGAGGAGTTGTGAGTGCAAAAAATTGGGAAGATGCTTGGCGCATAAGAGCCGGGTAGCTGAGGACGTCTGGTGATAGATGTTTGTCGATATCAACAACAATGATGTATTTTAAAAAGGGTAGTTGGTCGCGGACTCGGGTGATTTTTTTTAGTAAGCTTTTTTTGGTAACAACACCTTTGGCTTTAGCATCTCCAAGTCGATCAATAATGGCCTCATCGCCGAAGTTTGAAAACAGGGCTCCGCAAATAACCTGAAGTTTTAGGGCCCCTAAAAAACAGAAGAACTGTTCGGGTAATTTTGGAAGGAATGTAAAAAGGATGTCGCCGGAGGTGAAGTCAAGGGAGAGGAGCGCATTCGAGAATTTGCTGGTTTCGCGGTCTAGATCGTTGAAGCTATAGTCAATTCGATCCTGATTTGCAGCGATCCACCGGAATGCCCTTTTGTTCCCAAGGCCCCGTTCGCATTGCTGACGAGTACAGATGTGGCCGATATTATGCTGCCCGTTCTCGATAATATGCATTATTGTTCCTGTTTATGGCAATCACAATATAGTTAATACAAAGTCCGAAAGTACAAAACTCAATATGTGGCAATAAGCACAAATTTAGACATAATCGAGCGGCTAGAATAACACGGATCTTTTATAGAGGCAAATCACGGAGCTACGGGTTAATCGTAAATTTTGAAGGGTATGGTTCGATTAGAAATTTGCCGCTTAATTCTCCTTCCTTGACGCTGTGTGTTGAAATTTATAAGATAGCTAGCCACGAAACCTTCCCTGAATGGATGTTTGCTAAAGGAGAATTGTGATAAACGCCAAAAGATGGTTTAGGCTTGGAGCGAAATCCTTTTTTTCTTGCCTTGAATACCTTGGTTCCAAGGCGAACAAGTGTAAGGGGATGGCATGAAGCCGCTCAAAGTCTATTTGTGTGATTTGACGCATAATACGCAGGTTCTGGTCTCCGACACGATCCCGATTAATATTGCCTTCCTTGCCTCGTGCCTAAAGAAAAAGTTCGGCCACTTAGTGGAGATTGCTCTCTTCAAATTTCCGGACAAAGCTATCGAAGCGCTCAAATCCTCGCCTCCGGATGTTCTCGCTTTGAGTAACTATTCCTGGAACAGTCATCTCTCTGAGCATGTGGCCGGGCTAGGCAAACGATTCCATCCTAAGATCATAACCGTTCAAGGAGGCCCGAATTTTCCTCACGGGGCCGACCTTCAGAAAAACTTTTTGCTCAAGAGGCCTCACACTGATATCTATGTGGATTTAGAAGCCGAAGTTTCCTTCTGTGAGCTTATCGGGCATGTCCTTGCTGATCGTGA
>CAZPCF010000145.1:0-5270 GCA_964585045.1 uncultured bacterium | reverse complement strand
CGCGCGATGGAATTGCCAGAAGATCTCCGGCTTCATGGGGTTGCCGAAATTAAGACAGTTCGTCATACCAACCGGCCGGGCGCCGGAGCAGACGACGTTACGCGCCGCTTCCGCGACGGCGATCTTTCCGCCTTCGAACGGATCGAGATAAACGTAAAGACTGTTACAATCGGTTGAGACCGCGATCCCTTTTTGTGTCCCTTTGATGCGGATAAGAGCGGCATCATGCCCCGGATAAAAGACCGTGTCGGTGCGGACCATGTGGTCGTACTGCTGCCAAACCCAGGCCTTGGAAGCGATCGAAGGGTGTAAAAGCAATCCTTTGAGCACAACGTTGAAATCTCGAGGTTCGGAAACAGTGGCAAGATCCAGTTTCTGCGTGTCGGCAAGATAGGCAGGTTTTTCTTCTTCGCGCGCATAGACCGGCCCGTCGTCCGCGAGCGCCTTCGCCGGGATCTCCGCGGCCATTTTTCCTCCGTCCAGCACTCGGTATTTATCTCCCCGGGTCACCTCCCCGATCTTTACGGCGTGAAGGTCCCATTTTTTAAAAATGTCCTCAACCTCTTTTTCTTTTCCTTTTTTGACAATAACCAGCATGCGCTCCTGAGATTCTGAGAGCAAAGTCTCGTAGGGGGTCATCCCGGGTTCGCGCCGCGGTACTTTGGCGAGATCGATCTCGACCCCGGTGCTCGCGCGGGACGCGGTCTCGCAACCCGCGCAGGTCAGTCCCGCAGCACCCATATCTTGCATCCCCACAAGCGCGTCGGTCCTGAGAAGTTCCAGACACGCTTCCATCAAAAGTTTTTCCATGAAGGGATCCCCCACTTGCACGGCCGGACGGTCCTCATGACTTTGCTCCGAAAGTTCTTTGGAAGCGAATGCCGCACCGCCAAGTCCGTCACGGCCGGTCGTGGCTCCCACGTAATAAACCGGATTGCCGATACCGTGCGCCGCTCCCCGCACGATCTCGTCTTTTTTGATGATCCCGAGCGCCATCGCATTCACTAGAGGATTTCCCTCATAAGATGCGTCAAAATAGACGTCGCCGCCAACCGTCGGGATCCCCATGCAATTACCGTAATGCGCGATCCCGGCGACCACGCCGCGGAAA
Source organism: uncultured bacterium (assembly GCA_964585045.1). Taxonomy (GTDB): domain Bacteria; phylum Omnitrophota; class Omnitrophia; order Omnitrophales; family Aquincolibacteriaceae; genus Aquincolibacterium. Next base: position 4,159 of record CAZPCF010000145.1, on the reverse strand, counting down.
AGCCGCTGGCTCACCGGCTGCGCGAGATCCCCGAACCGGAGAGAGTTCATGAGAAGGATCGGCCGCGCGCCCATCGTAAAAATATCCCGGAGAATGCCCCCCACGCCCGTTGCCGCACCCTGGAAAGGTTCGATCGCCGAAGGATGGTTATGACTTTCGATCTTGAAACACACGGCAAAACCATCGCCGATATCCACGATCCCGGCATTCTCAGCCCCCGGCTTCACGAGCAGATTCTCCTGACGCGGAAGCTCCGCATTCATTTTCGAAAAAAGCTTGAGGATGGGTTTGGAATTCTTATAAGAGCAATGCTCACTCCACATCACGCTGAACATCCCGAGCTCCGTAATGTTGGGATCCCGGCCCAGAATGTCCCGGATATGTTGATACTCTTCCGGCGTGATCCCGTGAGCCGCGATCAATTCCGGAGTGACAGGTGAAGTGGAACTCAGTGCCGGCATAATTTATTCCAGTGCGCTTAAAATACTTTCGAAGATCTTGCGTCCATCCGAAGAACCAAGGAGGTCTTCACTGGATCGCTCCGGGTGCGGCATCATGCCCAGAACGTTCTTTTTCTTGTTCACGATGCCCGCGATATGGTCCCTGGAGCCGTTCGGATTGAATTCTTCCCCGAGTTTTCCGTCTTCGGACGAATAACGGAAAACGACCTGGGAGTGGTCGTGCAAGGATTTCAGCGTATCATCATCACAATAATAATTCCCTTCGCCGTGCGCGATGGGGGCACAAAGCGTCTCTCCCGGTTCCATCTGTCCGGTAAAGATCGTCAGATTCTCTTCCGTACGGATCCAGGTATGCTTGCAAATGAATTCCAGCGTCTTATTCCTGAGCATCGCGCCCGGCAAGAGCCCGGCTTCCAAAAGGATCTGGAACCCGTTGCAGATCCCGATCACGGCACGGCCGCTGTGGGCATGCGTGATCACGGATTCCATGATCGGTGAAAAACGCGCGATCGCGCCGGTCCTGAGATAATCCCCGTAGCTGAACCCACCCGGGATGACCACCAGATCCACTTTGGGAAGGTCCCTGTCCTTGTGCCAAACGTACTCTACGGGCACATTGACGACGTCTTTGAGCGCGTGAAAACAATCCGTATCGCAATTAGAACCCGGAAACACAATAACCGCGGCTTTCATGATTTTCCTCTTCGGGGAACGGCGAACGGGGAGCGCAGAACGTCAAACCTTTTTCGTTCCCCGTTCCACGTTTCCCGATATTTTACTTATGAAGGCAACTCTTGAATTTCGAACGAATACTCTTCGATCACAGGATTGTGAAGCAGCTTGTCGCACATGGCATGGATACTTTCTTCCGCCTTTGCGCGGGTCTCTGCTTCAAGCATCATCTCGAAATACTTCCCGATCCTCAGACCCTTCGCCTCTTTGAACCCCATGGACTCGAGCGCATGGAGCGTTGTCTGCCCCTGTGGATCCAGGACTGATTTTTTTAAACTTGTATGGATGATGGCTTTAAAATTCATATCGATTAACCCTCTCTTTAAATCCGAATTTTCCCACCTTGGGCGAGATCCCGCCAATTCTCAGGTGGCGACCTATTTTTCCCTACTTTTGATTTCGAATATCCTTTCCGGATAATCGTTTATAGATCTCACAATAAGCCCCAGTGGTCTTTTCAATGATATCTTCCGGAAGCTCCGGCGCAGGCGGGCGTTTTTCCCACGAGAGCGTCTCAAGATAATTCCGCACGATCTGCTTGTCGAAGCTCGGCTGGTCATGACCCGTCTCATACCGGTCGGCCGGCCAAAACCTGGAGCTGTCGGGCGTCAAGATCTCGTCGATCAACATCAGCTTTCCGTCATAGATGCCGAATTCGAACTTCGTATCCGCAATGATGATCCCTTTCGATGCCGCATATTCCTGTCCCTTTTTGTAAAGAAGGATGGAAAGGTCCTTGGCCTGCTGGGCGATATCCTTCCCCACGACCCGGATCGCTTCGCTAAAATCGATGTTGATATCGTGTCCGGCTTTCGCTTTCGTGGACGGCGTAAAGATCGGCTCTGGGAATTTCTGGCACTGTTTCAGACCGGGTGGCAGCGTATGTCCGCACACCTTGCCGGTTTTAAGATAATCCTTCCATCCGGAACCTGTAATGTAGCCACGCACCACACACTCGATCTCAAGAGGTGTAGCCTTCTTAACGAGAACCGAACGTCCCTCGAGCTCATGACGAAAATTCTTAACGACCTCGGCAGGCAGACCCATGGCGTCCACATCCGCGGTGATCAAATGCTGCGGAAGGATATCTTTGAAATGTTCGAGCCAGAAAAGTGTGATCTGGTTGAGCACTTTCCCTTTCATCGGGATCGGGTCCGGCAGCACAACGTCAAAAGCGCTTAGACGGTCTGTCGTCACGATCAGAAGTTTATCGGAATCTATGCCGTAGATATCACGTACTTTTCCCACTGCGACACGCGTGAGCGGCAGGTGCGTTTCCAGGATCGCTTCGTTCCTATCAAGATCACTGACCATAACCATCCTTTCGTCATCTTGAGTACCGAAGGGGCAAAGGATCCCGTTTTAGGATTCTCCGGCTTCGTCTCGGGATGACGGCTTTTTTTACTTGTTTGTTAAAATCCCCGTGCGTTTCAAGATGACCGGTACGTTCTTAAGATGCCTGTCATAATTGAAGACCGCGCGTATCTCTCGGGGCGTCAGGACTTTTAAGATCTTCTCGTCTTTCAACACCACTTGCTCCAGATAAAGCTTTTCATCTTCCCAAAGCTCTTTGGCCGCGTCCTGCACGAGCTTGTAGCCTTCCTCGCGCGTCAGGCCCTTTTCCACAATTGCGAGAAGCAGGCTTTGCGAGAACACCATCCCGCGGCTTGACTCGAGGTTCTTCAACATGCGTTCTTTATTGACCACGAGGTTCTCGATCACGTTCTGCATGAGCCCGAGCATGTAATCAAGGAGGATCGTGCTGTCGGGAAAAATGACGCGCTCGACAGAGGAATGCGTGATATCCCGCTCGTGCCATAGGGCGATATTCTCAAAACCCGCGAGCGCATTCCCACGAAGGATGCGCGAAAGTCCCGCCACGCGTTCACAAGTGATCGGGTTGCGTTTGTGCGGCATGGCCGAAGAACCTTTTTGCCCCTTGGAAAAAAATTCCTGGACTTCAAAGGTTTCGGTCTTCTGAAGACCCCGGATCTCGGTCGCGAGCTGTTCGAGCGTCCCCCCGACGATCGCGATCGCTCCGAGATATTCCGCATGGCGGTCGCGCTGGAGGACCTGCGTTGAGACCGGCGCCGGGTTCAGTCCGAGCTTTTTGCAAACGAATTCTTCGACCTTGGGATCCACATTCGCAAAAGTCCCGACCGCACCGGAGATCTTGCCGTACCGGAGATTTTCTTTGGCGGCTTCAAGGCGTACGAGACCGCGCTTACACGCGGCATGAAAAAGCGCCATCTTAAGCCCGAACGTGATGGGCTCGGCGTGCACACCGTGCGAGCGGCCGACCATAAGGGTGCGGGCATGCTCTTTGGCTCTTTTACCGAGCAGGGAGATAAGTTTTTTCAGTTCACGGATAAGAATGCCCGAAGCTTCCTGAACCTGGAGTGAAAGCCCGGTATCCAGGATATCCGACGAGGTCAGGCCAAAGTGAACATAGCGGCCTATGGGGCCAACGTTCTCGGAAACATTGGTCAGAAAAGCAATGACATCGTGATTGACGACCTTTTCGATCTCTTTCACACGTTTTACGTCGAATTTCGCCCTGGAGCGGACTTTGGCGGGAATGTTTTTTGGAATATAGCCGTAACGTGCAAGGCCTTCAAGCGCGGCTAACTCCACCTCCATCCACTTTTGAAGCTTGTTCTCTTCAGTCCATATCTTCGCCATTTCCTGGCGTGAATAACGGGAGATCATCTTCCACCCTCCTTATGCCCCACAACCAACGCGTCAAACCATAGCGCTAACGGGATTTAAACCCGTGTTTCTGCCTTGAGAGGGCAGCGTCCTAGATCAGGCTAGACGATAGCGCCCTGCTTAATTTTATAAAATCAGGCGCCCCACAAACACGGAGCCTGTGAAAAATCTAATCTACGATTGAAAAACATATCCGCCCTGATGATTCCATTCTTTTCAAAAATAGTTCATCAGGACAGCACTGATTTCTCGATTCA
>CAZPCF010000144.1:0-5282 GCA_964585045.1 uncultured bacterium | reverse complement strand
GAGATCGTTTCCGCAGACAACCTTTATGGAGGGACGTACAATCTTTTTCACTACACGTTCCCGCGCCTAGGGATCAAGGTCAACTTTGTAAAATCAAATGACCTGAAGGCACTTCAAAAAGCCATCACGCCCATGACCAAGGCTGTCTACGCGGAATCGATCGGGAACCCAAAACTCGATGTCGCGGACCTCGAAGGGATCTCAAAAGTTGCGCATGAGAACGGCATCCCGTTCGTATTGGATAACACGGTGTCGCCCTATCTCTTGCGTCCTTTTGACCACGGCGTGGATATCATCGTGTATTCAGCGACGAAATTCATCGGCGGGCACGGGACCTCGCTCGGCGGACTTATCGTGGATTCCGGGAAGTTCAATTGGACGGGCGGGAAGTTCCCGCTGATCGCCGCGCCGGACCCGAGTTATCACGGGATCAATTTCGTGGAGGCTCTAAAACCGCTCGGTAATATCGCCTATATCATCAAGGCGCGAGTCACACTTTTACGGGACCTCGGGAATGCCATTTCACCTTTCAACTCGTTCCTGTTCCTGCAGGGTCTCGAGACACTTCATCTCAGATTGCCGCGGCATGCTGAGAACGCGCTGGCTGTGGCGAAGCATCTCGAGAAACATCCAAAAGTGGCGTGGGTAAATTATCCCGGTCTTCCATCCAGCCCGGAGAAGGAACGCGTGAAGAAATACCTGCCCAAGGGCGCGGGTGCGATCCTGGGGTTCGGGATCAAGGGAGGGCTTGAAGCGGGCAAGAAATTCATTGATTCGCTCGAGCTCGTGTCGCATCTCGCGAACGTGGGGGACGCAAAAACTCTCGCGATCCATCCGGCGACAACCACGCATCAACAGCTTTCCGCGGCGGAGCAGCTCGCGACCGGTGTCACGCCCGATTTCATCCGGCTTTCGATCGGGCTGGAGCATATTGACGATATTCTTGCTGATATCGATCAGGCGCTCGGGAAGGCGGCGAAGTAGCCCCTTTTTCTCGGGTGAAAAATGAAATGGCAGATGCAGAAATTGCTCCCAAAAGGAGAGGGAATCTAAGTAACGACGTGATCCTCAAAGAGATCGCGGGAGGGCTCGCTGCTTTAAAATACGGTGAGATCCTTATCAAGATACACGACTCGCGGATCATTCAAGTTGAAAAGACCGAAAAGATTCGCTATGACCCTTATTATGGCATGGCGCAAGGGGGTGGCATTTAACAAAGAAATAGACTTTTAAGTCTACCGGACGGCCGGCTGACCCAAATAAAACGATAACTATTTCGCCTTTCCGACCAGACCACTGGATGATGGGGCACAAAGGATCGGACAAGGAGAAAATCAAAATGAAGAAGTTTATCGTGTTGGGGCTTGTCGCCTCGTTCGTGAGTGCATTATCTGTTGGACGTGCGCATGCGGGAGTGCCGCTCAATAACTTGGAAGGTGTAGGGGGCATCGCGTTCAACCCGTTGGCTTATCTCGCCAATGCGGGAAGCAAATGGAAAAAAGAGACGCCGGCGGCAGAAAAAACAGGAACAGAAAAGAAAGCTTTTGACGGTTTTGGGTTGTTACAAAGTATTAGCAAACCCCAAGCCGGGGCGTGGTATGTGCGTTTGCCTCAGTCTCATGTGGACTGGACCGCTCTTGGGTCGGCGTTTTCGCTTTATGACCGAGTCGAAGTTTCGTACGGATGGGAAGCTGTGGCGCAGCATGGCACCAAGACGATCTACAAGAACAATGTTGGCGCAAAGTTCTTATTGGTTCCGGAGAATGCAGGAGATCACAAGTTCATTCCGGCGATCTCCCTTGGCGGTATTTTGAAAACCACGGATCACGTGCCGTCCGGAACCCACCGGGTGGGCGTTGACGCGTACCTGGTTGCGACCAAGCTGATCAAAGAAACACCGTTGCCGGTGCTTCTATCCGGCGGTCTGTTGGCTACGAACAGCCGTACGACAGGTGTTTTTGGTTATGATCACAATTACCGGTTCACATGGTTCGGCAACGCGGATGTGATCGTTCTTAAAAATTTAGCGCTTGGTTATGAATACAAACAAGGCGCTAAATATCACGGCTGGCATGATGCGGATTATCAGGATGTTCACGCCGCCTGGTTCATCAATGACAAGCTGACTTTGGTGGGTGCGTGGGTGTATGCCGGGGACCCGAAGTCGTCAAAAGAGGTCGGACTTGGAAACGGTTTTACGGTAAGTTTGCAATATGCGTTCTGAGATCAACGGAGGTTCGTATGAACATCTATGCTGACATTACAAAAACGGTAGGAGAGACGCCGCTCGTACGCCTGAACCACCTTGGGAAGGGGCTCGAAGCAACGGTTCTGGTAAAGCTTGAGTCCAACAATCCTCTCGGAAGTGTAAAAGACAGGATCGGTGTTGCTATGATCGACGCAGCAGAAAAGGCCGGGAAACTCAAACCCGGCAGCGTGATCGTGGAGCCCACGAGCGGGAACACAGGGATCGCGCTCGCGTTCGTGGCGGCGGCACGAGGTTATCGGTTGATCCTGACCATGCCGGACACCATGAGCGTGGAACGCCGTCAGTTACTGAAGATCCTTGGAGCGGAACTGGTGTTGACGGAAGGCGCTAAAGGGATGCGTGGCGCGGTAGAAAAAGCGGAGGAGATCGTCAAAACGACGCCCGGCGCTTTTATGCCCCAGCAATTCAATAATCCTTCAAATCCCGAGATACATCGCAAGACCACGGCTGAAGAGATCTGGAAAGATACGGACGGGGCGGTGGATGTCTTTGTGGCGGGGGTCGGTACTGGAGGGACGCTGACGGGTGTCGGAGAAGTGCTGAAAGAAAGGAAACCTTCTGTTAGAATCGTGGCGGTCGAACCCAAGGACTCACCGGTGCTTTCGGGCGGCAAGCCGGGTCTTCACAAGATCCAGGGGATCGGCGCGGGATTTGTTCCAGAAGTTCTGGACACTAAGGTCTATGATGAGATCCTACAGGTCCGTCATGAGGATGCGGGTGGGACCTCTCGGCAGCTCGCCAAGCAGGAGGGGATCCTCGCGGGGATTTCGGCCGGCGCGAATGTTTGGGCCGCTTTGGAGATCGCCAAGCGAAAAGAGTCTAGAGGGAAAACCATTGTGACCGTCATTTGTGATACGGGAGAAAGATATCTCTCAACCTGGCTTTTTCAGGAATAGGGGAACAAAATGAAAAAAAACGTTGGGCCGGTCGAAACGAAATATTTTACGTTCGCGGAAGCGGAAGGATTCAAGCTGGAATCCGGCCGCACGTTCGGCCCCATCACGCTCGCCTATGAGACCTGCGGTGAGCTGAATGCGGACAAGGCGAACGCGATCCTTGTGATGCATGCCTTTTCCGGGAATGCGCATGTCGCAGGCCCTGCGACAGGGGACCAGGATCCGCCCTGGTGGGATTTTATGGTTGGGCCGGGCAAAGCGCTTGATACGGAAAAGTATTTCATCATTTGCATCAACGTGATCGGGGGATGCAAGGGAAGCACCGGTCCGTCCTCCATAAATCCCAAGACCGCGGAACCTTACGGGTTGGATTTTCCGCTCATCACCATTGGGGACATGGTCCGAACGCAAAAAGTCCTGATCGATCATCTTGGGATCAAAAAACTTCATGGCGTGATCGGGGGATCGATGGGGGGCATGCTCGCTCTCCAGTGGGTCGCGTGTTATCCGGACGCCGTGGAATGTGTGATCCCGATCGCGGCGACGCTGAAGCATTCGCCTCAGCAGATCGCCTTTAATGAAGTCGGCCGCCAGGCCATTATGGCGGACCCCGTCTGGAACGGCGGCAATTACTATGGCGGGGCTTTGCCTGAAAAGGGACTTGCGGTCGCGCGCATGGTCGGGCATATCACCTATATGAGCAACGACTCTATGGAGAAAAAATTCTCTCGTCGCCTCAAGGATGACAACACCGGGTTCAAGTTCTCCGCGGATTTTGAAGTGGAGGGCTATCTTCAATATCGCGGCATGAGTTTTGTGAAGCGCTTTGACGCGAACACGTACCTTTATATCACCAAGGCGATGGATTATTTTGATCTCTCGGACGGCAAATGGATCCCCGAGAACGGGCTTCCGGGCGCTCGTTTTCTCGTCATCGCTTTCAAGTCCGACTGGCTCTATCCGTCCGTCCAGTCGCAGGAGATGGTCAAACAGCTTCAGATGAGGCGTGTGGATGCGACCTATTGCGAAACGGACTCGACCTATGGCCACGACACCTTCCTGATCGAAAGCGAAGCCGAGAAGCAGTCGCACCTCATCAAACATTTTCTCGCCAAGAGAAAATAACGGCCCTTTTTAACTGCCGGTTTTTATATGGGCCACTCCGAGGCGCCTTCCCGTTGTTTCTCTTGAAAAAAAACCAGCGGAGGAATACTATTTCAATCCTATGACGCCCCTGTCTTTTTTTTTATTTCCTGAAGGGTAGACAAGGGCAGTTATGATTACCCGTTTTTTTTAATTAAGGAGAATCATGAAATCGACTATCAAGCGGCTGGACCATCAGGTGATCTGCGGGATCGTGGAGCCAGGTTCCAAGGTGCTGGATCTGGGTTGCGGGAACGGGGACCTACTGCTTCTACTTGCCGAGCGGCGGGGTGCGAAAGCTCAAGGGGTTGAAGTCAATAATGATGCCATCCACGCCTGCGTCGAAAAGGGCTTGAGTGTTTTCCATAGTGATATTGATAGCGGACTTCCATACTATCCTGATCAATCCTTTGATTATGTGATCCTGAATCAAAGCTTGCAAGAGGCGAAGAAGGTTGAGGCCGTGATCTCCGAGGCCCTCCGGGTGGGGAAGAAGGCCATCATTGGTTTTCCGAATTTCGCATACCTTGAAGCCCGTATTCTGATGTTTTTTGGCGGCCGGGCGCCCATTGTCTCGTCACTTCCTTACGAATGGTACAGCACGCCAAACCTGCGTTTTCTCTCCGTCAAAGATTTTAAATCCTTTTGCGCGGCGAAGGGTTATAAGATCCTGTCTTCGCATTTTCTCGATTCTCAAGGACAGGTCCGCGTCCTTCCCAATCTCTTCGCCCAAAACGCTATTTTCGTTATCACAAAATAACGAAAAACAAAAAAAACAGGCCGTGCTGATCCTTCATTGAAAAATTAACGGATAATCATTCCAGTCCAAGTCACCCCCCATAAAAAAATAAAGACTTGGGCAGGCTGCGAATGCCGGCTCCTTTTTTTTGGCTTGTGATATAATTCGCCCCTATGACACGACCTTCAAAGCAGATCGAGATCTTCAAGAATCCGTATCCCCGACGGGATTATGA
>CAZPCF010000143.1:0-5350 GCA_964585045.1 uncultured bacterium | reverse complement strand
CATAGTCCTGCACGCATTCGTGCTGGGACCAAGGAAGTCCCAGCCGAAATGCGGAAAGAACCGGAAGGGATCCAGATCCAGGGATCGCGAGCCAATCAGGAGGACCGGTACCTGATCGAAGATATCAAGGGTTATGGGAAACTTTTGGCCGTGATGGACGGGCACAGCACGCCTCTTTTTGACGGCAGTGAGGTTTCGGAGATGATCCGCGTTAAGTTGGCAAGCGCGTTTCAGGAAGCTCTCGCACGGAACCCCGGCAAGGTCGAAAAGGCCCTGCAAGAAACTTCGAACTCCCTTCAGAAAATGACGGACAAAAACGCGGAAGCGGGTTCCACGCTCTCTTTATTTTATGTTCCGGAGAACGAAAAAGCGGCCTATGTCATGATCGTGGGGGATTCCCCGGTTTTTATCTTAAAGAACAAGAACCTCATCTCCTTTCCCCAGCACAATTTTTCCGATCCCGAAGAACGCGAACGTGTGACCTCCTGGACCCGGAAAAAACAGGGTCGGGACTTTGAATTCATGACGTTTGGGCCCAAGACCTTTCTGGCCAAACTTGCGAAAGGCGATCAACCGGTCAACGGCGTGGAAGTATCGAGGACGTTCGGGCTGAAGGCTTTTGAAGGGTTTGTTATGCGGGCTCCGCATATCCAGAGGATCGACCTGAGCGACGCCGCGATGCCGATCGAGATCCTTCTCGCGAGCGATGGGATCTATGGACAACATGTCAGCCGGAGCAAGAGCGGGAGGGAGAACCGGATCGACGAGCTTCTTATGTCGGAGAGCAACGCCCAGGCATTTCTTGATGACATTAAGGATTACAAGCATCTGGACAACGTGACCGTGGTCCGGTGGACCTTAGACCCAAAGACTCTCACGGAGCGGGATGCATCAGAGAAGCTGGACCCGGAAAAAGCCAAAAAGATCTGGAACAGTTTCTTTGTGTTCCAGAAAACGCGGATGCATCTCTTCAAGCTCCTTGTGACAACGGCCCTTTACCAACAAGCTGAGGCTTTGCCGAAGGGTCCGGAGCGCGCGGGCGCATTGGCTGGGGCCATTGCTTTCCTTGCGGAACACGGGAACGACCATTTTGAATCATCCCACTGGAAGATTTTTCACTCGCTCTTGGAGAAAAAGGAAGGCTACGAGAATTTCGCCTCTTATGCCACCCGCAAAAAGCTCTCAGAGATCCTGAATCGCGCCCTGCAAAAACGAACGATATGGGACTCCAACAGCAGTAAGCATTCTGCCCGTCTCCGGGCCTATGCGAATTTGATAGAAAGAATTACCACCCAAAGCTCCCGCTCCGAGATGCGGCAGGACATCCATAGTCCTGCACGCATTCGTGCTGGGACCAAGGAAGTCCCAGCCGAGATGCGGGCGAAGGAAAAGATCCCTGCATGGCTTGAGAAGAACCGGCTGAAGGGATGGAAAAAAACGGATCGGGAGGCGGCCGTGGAGGCCTTTTTGGCCCTTCCGGAATTCAAACAAATGTTGGCGGACCGGGCGCGGGAGCGCATCGAAGCTTATGAAATAATGGACATTATGGTCCGGAATGATTTCCAGCCCGGAACGACCTCGCTGCATCTTTTCCTCAGGGACCTGCGCGAAAGACTTTCTGCGGGCGAACGATCGAAGATCCGGCTCGTGCTCCTTTCCTTTGAAAGTTACGCCGGGTTTATGACCGCCCTAAGGAGCCCAGTGATCCTGAAATACCTCGCTTCGCCCGGGTTTACGGAACTGCCAGCTTCTTCCAAGCTGATAGAGCTCGCGCGAGAGATCAAGCGCGCCGGCTTTCCTTTGAATGCGGAGAACCTCACCGTGCTCTACAGCGCGCTGCCTGACAGGCTCGCGCCCGGGGTTGGCCGGAAAGACATTGCGGCCGTAGACCTGCCCATGAAGGTTTACGAACAAATAGAAGCGGCTTTACAACATACGGCCGTTGCCACGTTCATCCAACACGAGCTCTTGCGCGTTCCTTCCAAGGAAGACCGGCTCGCGGCGTTTTACCGCTTTATTCTAAAACAGGGACTGCCTCTTGAGACGGAGGACCTCAGTCAATTTTACAGCGCGTTACCGGATGTTCTGCCGGGGGGCATTCGCAAGAAGGATTCGGTCGGGTATGTCAATCTGACCCTCCCTGCTTATGAGCAACTGCGCAAAGCCCTAGAACATCCCGAGGTCCAGAAATATTTGGAATCAGACAGAGATCAAAATACCCGGCAAGTAAGGATGGATGCTCTCGTTCTGAAGATCCGTGAGCTTCAGCTTCCTCTGGCAAGCAACGACATCCTCGGGCTTTACACGGGGTTGCCTGCCAAACTCAGTCCCTCGATATCAAAGACCGATATCCCAAAACCCAGAAATGGCGGCCGCTCAGAAGTTCGTAACGGTGCGGGCAAAGAGCGTTCACTTGGGCAGCTCATGAGGGACATTCATTCCGACCCGGACGTTCTTAAAAAGGCCTTGTCGCTTCAGCGTTTTTCGATCTCCGACGGGCTCTCTTTAAATAGAGAAGATGAGGCCGCGATCGACCTTCTGAAAGCAAAAGAAGACGAGATCTACCCGGTCCTGGCAAAACAGGTGAGTGTGAACGGCGGACAGAAGCTGACGCTCGATTCGATCAGCCAACACACCGCAAGCTACAAGGTCGTCTATGAGTGCGCCGTCTCCGCACCGAACGGCAAGCAACTGGTTTTTGCCGTCCGTTTTTATGGAAACGAGATCGAAGCCGCACGAGAAGAGATCAAAAAAATGAACGCGTTGGCTGAAATGACGCCGGAAGTCATCAAGACCTGGCAGTCTTGGGAAGCCCGGGACCTGAAGGGGAAGGTCCGGGTCGGATCTTTCGGGGAAGGCTTTTCCATGGTTTCCGTCGGGGAATTCCGGGAGGGGACACCTTTAAAATCCGCTTTGGGATTATACCCGCTTAAAAAAATGGATTCGCTCCTCGCCGCTTTTGGAGAAATGACGGCGCGGATGTGGGCCGCGCTTCTGGACGATTCCGGCGGCCAACTGCGCGGGTATTTTGATACCGATGACACGCGGTGGGCCACAAATTTTGGCTGTGATGACAAATTGAACTTCTTCTTTTTCGACGGCGGTTATCTGGCGCCTGTATCTCTTAAAAATCTTCTGGAACGGGTACGCTACGTTGCCATTTCAGAAGATTTTTATGAAGGATTCTGGGGCCGCCTGAAAGCCATCGCGCAGGATGAGAAGTTGAGCATCGCCGAAGCCAAAATACGCCAAAGGCTCATAGAAAAAAACCTCCTCCAACCGCTCGCGGAATTGTTAGCGGAAAATAAACAGATGACCTCCGCGGAAAAAGGCCGCTTTCGTCCCGGGTCAAAGAAGCGGGCGGAAACGCTGGAGGCGCGATCCCGCTCAGAAGCACGGCAGGAGAAAAAAGATAGCGCTCAGGATATCGCCGTGCGGTTTGAAGACACGATCCGCACGCTGCGTTTCCAACTCGAGCAAATTCCCGGCCGTGAGAAAGATGCGGCTGAAAAAAAATTGGAAGATCTTGCCAGGGCCTATGGGGGAACGGAAGGTAAGATCTCGCCGGCGAAAGCACAACCCGCCGAAGATTTTGATACAGCCATGAAGGAACTCATCGACATCGTGAAAGGGGAAAATTCCGGGGGCCGTTCAGACGATGCGCGTTCTGAAACAAGGGCGGACAAAAAAGACCCTGAGAAAAAGCTCCGGGAGCAAATGGACCATTTGTTGAGCGCTGAATTTTTAGAAGCCCACTCAGCGGACATCAAGCGGATGAGGGACGCGATCGGCCTGGACTTGCGGGCCTACAGTCGTGATGACAAGAAAATGGATATTCAAGAAGCCGGCCGTGACATCGTGGATCTGTTCGAAAATTTAACAGCCCTGACGCGTCAGAGGATCAAAAAAGTCCCGGGCTTGAAAGAGACATTAAAGCACCCGCCCACCTATGTGACTTTTATCTTTCATATCGGTAAAGACCGGGTGGAATTGATTGCGGCCGCGCGTTATGACAAAAAGGGCGAGGAATATCATCACTTCAAGCTTCAGTCCACCTTCGATATTTCGGGGGTCGAGCCGACGTTCATCTATGGCACGATCGAAGATGCCGGTCCACGCGATCCGGAAGGTAAGATCAACATTCTTTTCTTGGACCAAGAATACCCCACGAAAAAAGCGCAGGTCCTGGCGAGTTTGCTTGCAGCAGGCGGCATCCCTGTTGCCAAGAAAGTCACGGTCACAACGGATTCAGGAGCCGTCAAATCCATTCGCCTGCTTTCAGACATGCTTCCGCCCGTCCGTTCGGAGGTAAGGGAACGAGAAAAGACATTTGATTTTCTGAACGATAAGTCCAGTCTCGAGCGGTACATGCAAACAGCGCTGGATTTCATGAAGCAACAACACTTCGGGACCTTTCGTTTCGCTCCGATGGTGAAAGTCGGCGCTCTTCTTGTGGATGGCAAAGGGGAGATCGTTGCGGCCGGGGTGAACGGCATGGGGCAGCAGCACGCCGAGCGGATGGCCATTCTCAAAGCACTTGAAAGATCCTTTCATGATCAGCAAGCTGCCGGGACCAACTTCTCCGATCTGCAAAGGATGCAAGCGACCCTGGATTACCTCAGGCTTTCTTTGAAGATCCACCGCCTTTTGCAACAAGAAGATCTCGAGCTGTTCGCGCAACTGAACGAGCGCTTGGGGAATCCTTTGAGTTCGATGGCGCTGTTCGTCACACTGGAGCCCTGTGAGCGGTGCGAAATGTTTATCGAAAAGCTCGGTATCAAACGCGTGGTTTTTGGCTACAGCATGAACCTTAATGTGGGGCGGCCCTTGAGGCACCGGCTTCAAGACCTTGGGGTCCGGGTCATTAGCGGGGTTTACCAGGAAAACATTCGAAAACAACATGATCTTACATTCCTTTTTGCACAAAAGTTTTGGAAGACATACGTTGTCATCAAAGAACTTCAACGGTTTATTTACTCCCGGTATGCCGCATGGCGCTACGGGAAAGAATTTGCGATACTTGGCTCCCAACTCAAATCATTTCAGTCCCAAAAGCAGATGACAGTCCCCACACCGCACCGCCTTGGCGGGCAGGCCGAAAAAAAGACAGGCCGTGAATCCGTTCGCTCGGAACTTCGTGATGGGGAAAGGACGGTTTTTCTGCGATCGGAAGATGTTCCAAAATATCGAACAATTCTTCAAGCGCGGATCCGGGCCCATGGAGGCCGCGTCGGGTTTTTGGTGCATCCCGGCACTGCGCGGTTAGATCAAGAACCTTATATCACCTATCAAGACAACGATCTTTATCGTCAAAGGATCGAATCTTATCTAAAGGATGAAGGATCCGTGG
>CAZPCF010000142.1:0-5447 GCA_964585045.1 uncultured bacterium | reverse complement strand
TGGGCGGTGTCGGGCCGGTGGCGAGGGCCTCAGGCATTGACCGCGATCTCCGGCGGGACCATCCTTATGCGGCGTATAAGGATCTTTTTTTTAGGGTCCCGGTTTTTATGGAGGGCGATGTCGAAAGCCGTATGAAAGTGAAGGTCCAGGAGGTCTATGAATCCTTCAAATTGATCTACGACGCTCTTCACGCCATGCCGCAAGGTCTGTTATGCGGCGAGATAAAACCGCTTATGCCGTCTCAAAGCACATTGGGTTATGTGGAATCCCCGCGAGGCGAATGCTTTCACTGGATCTCGACGGACGGCGAGGGGAAGATCTCTCGCTGGAAGATCCAGTCGCCATCCTTCAGCAACTGGCCGTTGATCGAGTATGCTGCGCTGGAGAACATCGTCCCCGATTTTCCGCTTATCAACAAAAGCATGAATTTGTCTTACTCCGGCAACGATCGGTGAAGGAAAGAAACAAAAATGTTCAAGATCCTTAAAAAAAACATGGAAACAGGGAAGGTCACTCTTCCGTGTGCGGCGCTTACGGCGAAGGTTCCAGAAGGATTTCTCGGCGCGCCTGAGGTCGATCCTGCGAAATGCACGGGGTGTGGAAAGTGCGTTGCCGCTTGCCCGACCTGCGCTTTAACCGTGGAAGATCACGAACCCGAAAACAAACGTTCCTTCCGCCTTTCTTACGGGGATTGTATCTTTTGCGGTCTTTGCGGGCCGGTTTGTCCCCATCAGGCGATCTCTTTTAAAGGGAAGTTCGAATTTGCCGCGCGGACGAAAAAAGAATTGTGCCGGGAATTCCCCTTTTCTTCGCCGGAGTGCCGCAAAGACGCCGCTTTTATTCCATACGATGCATTGCCGCTCAAAGAAAGAAAAGAGGATCCTCAGGGTTTCATGCAGGGGGATTTTTTGAGCCGTCTTTCGATGGAAGAAACAGGGCTGAAGTTAAAGGACAAGATCCGGCGTCTCTTCGGCCGGTCACTTCATATCCGCGAAGTCGACGCAGGTTCCTGCAATGGTTGTGAAGTGGAGATCGTAAATCTTTCGAACCCGGTTTATGACGCAGAGCGGTTCGGCGTTCATTTTGTGGCTTCGCCAAGGCACGCCGATATGCTTCTTGTAACGGGGCCTGTAACGCGGCAGATGGAGCTTGCGCTTGTGAAGACTTACGAAGCAACACCCTCCCCTAAACTTGTTGTGGCTTGCGGAACTTGTGCCATCAGTGGCGGGATCTTTGAAGGGAATTATGCGGTGATCGGAGACGTGGACCGCTCCGTGCCTGTGGATATTTACATCCCCGGTTGCCCCCCGCGGCCAGAAGCCATTCTCCGCGGAATTTTCCTCGCTTTGGACAAGATACCCTCAGCCAAAGAAGATTAGCCGGCTTCTTTCCAGATGTCGCCGCGGCGGCCGATCTTGATCACGCTTTCGATCCTTATCTTGATAACGGCCAGATGTTCCGTCATTTCCATTTCATAATGATTGCGCCTTTTTCCGGTTCGGACTGCTTCGATCACACGATCCGTGGAAAGCTGCACAAGCTTGTCGTTCCATCCCTTCAAAACGGCATCGAACGAGGGCCCCTTTTCGATGACCTTTGCGGTTCCGTTCAGACGATAGGCCTCCAGGGTATCCAGGTCCATGAAAGAGACCGAAGCCCTGGAGTTTTCGCGCAGGTTTGAGATCGTCTTTCCGGCCACATAATCCAACAGGTAGAGGAAGCTTCCCTTGCCCCGGTAGAGGAACTTTGGAACGGAATTCGGCTGTCCGTCTTTGCCGACGGTCGCAATAGAAATAAATTCCCTTTTCTTGAGTATTTCTTCCAGCTTTTCATTGATCTTAGGCATGAGAACCCCCAGGTTTTATTATAACGGAATTTCTCGAGAATAATATGCAAGACCCGTGCCAATCTCAAATCGTCCAACGTTCTACGCGCAACGCTCAACGAAGAGGTCTTTACGTTGCGCGTTGCCTTGATTTTTCATTAATTTCTTATTGGAAATCAGGACTATCCTGACTACCGATTCATTTTTAAAAAAGTCAGGGTGTGCGTTGCCCGTTGCGCCTGCTAGAATAGAGCACGGCAGTATATTTCTAACAGGAAGCATGAAACATAAAACCATGCCATGCGGTTTATACCTCCATATACCCTTTTGTAGAACCCGGTGCCAGTATTGCAATTTTGTCACCACGGCAGAACCACCCCTGGTTCTGCGGGCGCGTTTCTGGGACGCGATCTTCGCGGAATTAGCGCATGCCCGCGGCCGGAATGGTCCGCTGATGTTTGACACCCTTTATCTGGGAGGGGGAACGCCTTCAAGCCTGAGTATCCCGGAACTCAGGTGGCTGACCGAAAAGATCCATCAAGCGTTCAGATTCCGGGAAGGATACGAATTCACCTGCGAATTCAATCCGGGCGACGGGGATGAGTTAAAACTTCAAATGCTACGCGAGATGGGTGTTAATCGTATCAGTCTCGGCTGTCAGTCGTTCCGGGATGAGATCCTCCAAAGACTTGGCCGGCGGCATACGGTGCAGGATATCGAGGAAACAGCTGCGGAGATCCGGCATGCGGGCATTACGAATATCAGTTTTGATCTGATGCTGCGTCTGCCGGGCCAGACGGTCGAGGATTTCCGGGATTCTGTCAAAAGATGCGTTGAGCTCGATGCAGCCCAGGTTTCGCTTTACGATCTTGAGGTCCATGAAGGAACTCCGTTCGGGCAATTTCAAAAAGAAGGGCCCCCGGTCCTATCTCGGACCCTACAGGATCGTACATCCGGAGGACGGGCCGCAGGGCCCGGAGGAAAGTTGGATCTGCCGGGGGAAGAAGATCATGCCCAGATGTATGAAAGCGCGATCGAGATGCTCACGAGTTTCGGTTATGAACATTATGAGATCTCGAACTTCGCGAAGCCGGGACTGGCATCACGGCACAACCTGATCTATTGGCATAATCAGGAATATCTGGGTTTGGGGCCCGGGGCTTTCACGTATTTAAACGGGATCCGGTCGCAACTGGCTCCGGACCTTGTCCGTTATCTCGAGAAATGTGAGGCCATGGATTGGAAAAATGACATTGAGGACGAACTGTCGGAAGAAGAAAAAGAGACCGAGACCCTTGTGACGGGTCTCCGGCTTTGCGAAGGTGTGGAGCCTGCTTCATTCCCGAAGATCTATCCTGTCTTGCGGGAACGGATGGACGCGCTTTGTGAAGAAGGCCTCCTGGAGATTTTTGGGGGAAACACCCGGCTCACGAACCGCGGGAAATTCCTTTCCGAAGACGTGTTTAATTTCTTGCTCGAGAAACAGGAAACAGGTGACAGTCACCAAAAAGGGGACAGGTAGTACTGATTCTCCATTTAAAAATTAACGGGTAATCAGCACAGCCCAAGCCACCATTAATGAAAAGAAAATTAAGACTGGGGCAGTCACTGATTGCCTGCCCCTTTTTTGTTTTATTTCTTCGCTTTTCCCTGGTTCGCCACCGCGTCCATCGCAGCTTTGACCTTTTCCGGATCCCCGAGGTAATAATGCTTGATGGGCTTGAGGTCCTTATCAAGCTCATAAACGAGCGGAATACCGGTCGGGATATTCATGCCGAGGATCTCTTGCTCTGAGATATTGTCCAGATATTTTACGAGCGCGCGAAGGCTGTTACCATGCGCCACGATGAGGACTCTTTTTCCGGCTCTGATCATCGGAGAGGCGACGTCATGCCAGAAGGGAAGGAAGCGCGCGACCGTATCTTTGAGGCATTCCGTGAGCGGAAGATCACTTTTCCTGAAACTCTGGTAGCGCGGGTCTTTGGCCGGATTCCGGGGGTCCGTTTCCTCAAGCGGCGGCGGGGGGACATCATAGCTCCGGCGCCAGATCTTGACCTGGTCCTCACCGTATTTGGCCGCGGTCTCGGATTTATTGAGCCCCTGCAGGGAACCGTAATGGCGTTCGTTCAAACGCCAGTCCCGGAGGACCGGGATCCACATGAGGTCCATCTGGTCGAGCACGATCCAGAGCGTCCGGATCGCGCGCTTGAGGACGGACGTGAGGGCAATATCAAAGACATAGCCTTCTTTTTTTAGAAGCTGGCCGCCCTCTTCAGCCTCTCCGAGGCCCTTTTCCGAAAGGTCGACGTCGGTCCAACCGGTGAACCGGTTCTCTTTATTCCAGGTGCTTTCTCCGTGGCGTATCAAAACAAGCTTATACATGAATTTCTTCTCCTGATTTTTAAGGGGTTCAAGATAACAAGATAACGGTCAAGCGGCGTCAAGTTTCCGCTACTACGATGCTGATCGCCCGCGGCAGGGGCTCGGCGTTCGCGTCATAACGGAGGGTGACATGGTCACCCACCTCCAGATCATCCAGGCGGATCGTTCGCCCCTCTTTGATGATCGCCGTAGAATCCGTGACATCCAACGTGAGGTCCTGATAGGTGAAGAGGATCTCATCGTTCATCCAGTGAACCGTGACTCGGTTATTGGAAGTGTCAAGATCCTGCACAGAGCCTTCCACCGTCTGTACGGATTCTATAACAAGGGTATCTTCCCTTGAGAAGGCTTCCTGAAGGGGGGCAACGCACAGGCTCATTGCGAGGATCGACAGGATGAAAACGGTTCTTTTATTCATAGGATCTCCTTTTCGGCTCAGTTTCCGTCCACACCTGAAATATAACAGCTCAGGACCCCAAAGCAAAGGCCAAAAACACCCATTGACCCTCGGCCCGCAATCTTTATAATTAGCACCTCCAGAGGTAAGCGGTAAGCGAAAAGCGGTAAGTAAAAGAAGCTTAACGCCTAAGGCTTATCGCTTTACGCGTTTGGTTTGTTCTTTCAAAAGTCATTCCCCTGTAGCCTCCGGCCCTATCGGGCCGTAGGCCCGGAGGGCTCAGCCGATATGTTTATTACATATGTATTGAAAAGCAAGAAAGACGGAAAGCTTTACGTCGGGCATACGGAAAACCTGACAAGGCGTTTTAAAGAACACAATTCAGGAAAAGTAAAATCTACAAAAAATCGAATTCCTTTTGAGTTATTGCACCGTCAAAATTTCTTCACAAGAAATGAAGCACGCTGGCAGGAGAAGAAATGGAAAACAGCGTGGGGTCATAAGCAATTAGCGAAAATTATTAATAGTTCGGATTAATCTTGTTCTTTAACATGTTATTCCCCTGTAGCTCAGCTGGTAGAGCATGCGGCTGTGCACGATAGTTAGCAGCCCTCAGTGGAAACATTGAGGTGACAAGCAGGCTAAGTCAGGGAAATCCCAGCAAAAAACGTTGGGGCTATCCTGAGCTAGCACCCGCCATCGATTCAGTGGCGGGGGGCAAGTGCAGAGACTTTACACCTGCTGCCTAAGTCCTTGAAATCTGGATATGGCAAAGAGAAAGTCCGACTCTTCAGGCGACTGAAGTCAGACCGTAACCGCAGTGTCCCTGGTTCGATCCCAGGC
>CAZPCF010000141.1:0-5491 GCA_964585045.1 uncultured bacterium | reverse complement strand
TACTGATATCTTTACCGTCGATCTGGCGGATCGCTTTAAGCCAACCGACCAGCGAACCCCTCAGCATCATCACATTGGTCTTTTGCGCATCCGAGACATCTCTCTGACGATCCAAATCTTCCAATTTTGCATTAAAGACTTCGACAGACGAAACGCCGGCTTCCTTCGCCAAAGCCTCGAGGATCGCCCCTGATGCTTCGAGCGAATCATTCAAGCGGGCCTCCAAGACCTCGCCTTTGTAACCGGATTTGACATAATCGGCATAGTTCATGGTCTTCACTTCGCCGTCAACGACCACTTTCAAGCTCATCAGATTCCTTGCGAATTCAAGGAACTGAGCCTCGGTGATCGCGTCACGGGAGACTTTCAGCTGCGCGGCCAATTGATCAAAAATGATGCCTCGGACGGTCTGATCGACCTTGATCACGGAGCCGATCTCAAAGGTCTTGCCTTCCATCCCGAGGCGCCTTTGCCCGAGGCCCATTTGCGTCCCGGGCTGCGTGAACGACACGTCCACTTCATCGAAGAGGAACCGGTTACTCAGGACGCCTCGCTGTCCGATGATCAGATGATAGAAATTCTCGATATTCGCGAACTGCTCTTTCCATTCCGCCCCTTCCCGCGCGGTCACGGCGTTGTTCTCGTAGTCCAGTTTCAGGAAGTCCAGGGCCTGACCCAATACAAGCACGACTTCGGCGGCCTCGAATTTCTGTTTGGTGTCCTTGTCGCCGCGACGAACCTTATCCAGAGTGTCTTCCGTGAATACCTGGTAATTAATGCCCGCGGCTTTTAGCAATCTCACCTCACTTATGGTTTGCGCCAAAAGATTCGTATCGCTCAGGACAAAATTCAGCTTGCCCGTGGCGTTCTCGTACACTTCCGAGATCTTTTTAATCTCGTCCGTTCGCTCCTGATTCGGCGTTACCACCTGCTGCGACTGAAGGTTCCTTACATGGTCCCCGATCCGCTTATGGAAGATCGCGGCAGCCGTGAAGATCGTCGAAGTTTTCCCGACCCCCGTCGGGATCTTGTGAAAGGTTGAAGGCCTGAAAAGGATGTTCGCGATCGCTATGCCCTGCAGGACACCTTTCCGATCATAGACGTCATAGCCGCTCAAGATCTCGTATTCCTCGATCGTTTCATTGTAGATCCTTGAAATTTCTTGGGTCGCGGCATCCCCCGTCGTTTCATCAGCCCGGACCTCCGTGATCTTGGTCTCGGTACCATCCCGGTTAGTCCGTACTTTTGTGATCTCGATAAGCGAGATCGGCAGTTTTTCGGCAGAATGCCGTTTGGTGGTCGAACGATCGGTTATTCTTTCGGTCCGGGCATTTGCCTGTTCAGCAGTCAGATAGGTACCCAGCGCATTCTTGAACGTGCCCACATCACCGCTTTTCGCCCATTGCGCACCGCGCTGGACCAGGACCCTCACATTTCCGAAATTATTATTGCCCGCAAATTTTTCGCTGAAAGTCACGGATTCCAGAAGCATAACCAGCCCCGGCGCCAGCTCGCTCATGAGGGTATCTTGACTGACAACCGAAAGGCCGTCGACCTTGCGGCTCATTTCAGCGAGCGCGTTTATCGCGCTCTGCAATGCCTTCGCTTTGGCCAGGTTTTCTTCTTTGACCGAACCGTCAGCTTCCCTGTATTGCCCCTGCATATGTTCCAGAATGTTGCGGCGAACTTCGATCGACCGTTTGATCTTGGCCTTCATTTGGTCCCCGCCGGCGGCGAGCGTTCCGGCAATATTTTCGAGCAAAGTCTCCACTGAGCGCTGCGAAATATCCGCGAGGCTTTGCGGGGACGATTCCTTGGCTAAGGCTTCATGACTGATGAAGCTGATCACGTTATTGTCCATATGGACCAGGTAATCAACTCCGTTAAGCTTGATCACTTGGCCATTCTGCAGATCAGCCAAAGAGACTACTTGACCACTTTCAGTGAGCCTGACTTCCGTCGCAGCTTTCAGGGTATCATTGCTAACCCCCCTCTTGCCAAGAACGAACACGGAAGGCAAGTGGTCATCCTGGAACAAGCGCTCCAAACTGCCATCTTGTTTCAAAGCAACAACATTATCCGTTTCCTGTGAAGCGGTAGCCGTGTGCGAGATATCGATGCCCAGCAGCCTGGCAAATTGCTGTGCCGCGTCGCGGGACCCGCCGAACATCCCGTTATAGACATCCACAAGAGACATACTGGCGAACAGCCAGCCATAGGCCTGCGTGACAGAAAGCTCCATGTCCGCCTGGCCCAAGAAGTTGATCGTAAAACCTTCCTGCGACAGGTTAAGCAGCGCTTCATCCAGCGACATCGCATCAAAAGCCGCGTTATCCTTCACTCCGAGCTTCGTCTGAAGACCGGCAAGGAGTGCGATCCCGAATTTATTGGACGCCATTTTGGTGCGGTAATCGCCCACAGTCGAAACGCCGGTCCGGTTCAGATATTCCCGTACATCCGTCCCCAGATTATTCAGGAGGTCCATCACTTTGGTCTGATCATCCACCGTCATCTTCCGGACGATCATCCCCATGAAGGTGGGCAAGCCTTTTTGGGTCTCTCCCGCAAGGAACGCCAGTACCCCAGCGGTGCCGATCCAAGCATCGCTTAAGCTCATGTACCGCGTCAGCGTGATCGCCTGAGCGGAATCAACGCCGGCAAATACAGCACTTAGCTTCTCGCCCATCCGGCTCAGAACATCAGATTCTTTTAAGGTAACGCCGGCAGCCGCAAGCTCTGCGCGGATCTTGCCACTGAATTTTTCAAAGTCTTTGGTCATGTATTTCGCCATGAGATCGGACATCGTCGCATTCTGCCCCACGATGCCAAAAGCTTTGGCTCTGGCCAACACATAATCACCCAGAGTAACTTTACCGAAGAATGTCTGCAGGAATTCATAAGAGGACATCCCGCTCATTTGCCAGGCAAGGAAGAGCGCGCCGCCTTGAGCTAACGCGAAATTGGGGTATTGCTCCGAGGTGACCAATAAGGATTGGTTGTCCTTTGCATACTCCGTCAGCGCACGATTGAGGCCCTGCTGGTCCGCTCCGGTCTTCGCCTGGACATACTGCGCGACCGATATATGGC
Source organism: uncultured bacterium (assembly GCA_964585045.1). Lineage (GTDB taxonomy): Bacteria > Omnitrophota > Omnitrophia > Omnitrophales > Aquincolibacteriaceae > Aquincolibacterium. The sequence continues at coordinate 2,404 of CAZPCF010000141.1, read as the reverse complement.
CCATCACGGCCCCATAAAACCGCTCTTCCGCTTGAGCGACATCTTGCGCCGACATGGCGGCCGCCGCCCTCTTTTGGGCTTCTTCGGACGCGAAGTTGACAAGATCACCGATCGTTCGGATATTGGGGTTCTGCTTCAGAGTATCGGAGCTTATTTCAACCCCAAAGACCGCTTTGATCGTAGCAAAGATGCCCGCGAGTGATACCCCGTCAAACACTCGGACTGTGGTACCTCCGAGCTGCTGCTCGACTACATTCTGCGAACCTGCCGTCGTTGGAGTCGTAAGCGCGATATCCTGCACGCCATTTTGACGGGCAAAAGCCACATTGGACTGCCCGCGGTCAAGCGCGTGGGAAGCCAGTGAATCAAGACCCATCACATAGCTTGACCCGACCTCCATTTCCAGGGCGCCCGCGACCCGGTTAAGGTCGGAACCCTCGACAGTGCGGGCGATACTGCCCATCGTGAAATCCGCGACCCCAAAGAAATCAGCGACCTGCGTTGCATCCGCTCCAACGGTCTGAGCAAGAGTGCCGAGATCCACATTGAAGTCAACCGCCGTGCCCTCGGCCACCCCGAACTTCGTGTTGAATTCCTGTTGGGTCCGGCCGGAAATGGCCATGCAGTTGGCCCCCGTTAAACCGACAGCGATGCTGTTTTGAAGGGCGCTCCGGCCATTCACCCGCGATGAATCACTCAGCCGCATCCGCCCGGTCATCTGGATATTGCCGGCATCAGGTCCGGAGAATTCCACCAGATACTGCACGATCCCAGCGGCGAGTCTCATGGCAGCTAAAGTCACGATCGCGTCAAGACCTCTTTCCGAGATCGTTCCACCCGCCAGCCATTGGACGAAATCTCTGCCCCATTTCGTAGCGGTCGCGAAAAAGAGCAGTTGCGTGACCGCCACCGTCACACTCGGCGTAATTAGGGAAGCAGCCACATTTTCTACAAAACCTTCTTCCCAAAGACCATTCAGGAACTTACTGCCGATCACTTTACCAAAACGCTGTTCCAACATTTCCCCAACCTGACCCATCGCACGGCCGTACCGGGTCATCGCGAAGGCCTGCATGAAGGGGCTCATGACCTGCATCACGTAAGTAAATCCTATCGAACCTGCAAGCATGCCCTTACTATGACGCAATTCACCCCCTTCATAATACCATCCAAAATGCCGGATAAAATTCGAAGCGAGCATGGTCAAGGAAAATTTACCGGTGTCAGGATCTATGAACTGCCCGAAGACCCCAATACCGCGGAAAAATCGTACCGAAGTCCAATTTTCTCCAAAACCGAGCACGCCGAGACCCATTGCAACAAGGTTCGCCGCGACCCCTGTCGTCGCCAGCGCAAGCGAAAGTTTGAACATATTCAGAAATTGACCGCCAAATTGCAACCATGCCGCTCCAAGTTCGCGCCAGGTGTTGGTGATGATCGTGTTCGCGGTGATCTGACTGACCGTGATCTGTTTACCGCCTTCCATAAGCGTACGGCCCGCAAAAAGCCTGAAAAATTCGTGCTTGATCCCCGCCCAGACGCCCGCAAATTTAGCGCCGGTGATCGCGCCGATCCTGGCGCTATACGCACCGGTCCAGACAGCCCGCAAGCTTCCGCCCAAGGTCTTAGCGCCCAAACCGGCACGCGCCATGTCCATAAGGCGGACCCCGCGGAAAAAGAGCGCAGAACCAGCGCTTTGGAAAAACTGTCCTATCCTCGTCAAACCCAAAACTTGTCCGAACCTCGTCCCGCCCAACGCGACAAGCCTTCCACCAAACTGATCCAGCGCGTTACCAAGCCATTGTTCCGCGACTCCGACCGAACGGAGCATCAAAACACCCATCGACGCAACAAGTTTTCCGGCAAGCACGATCAATTGGCCGGTCACCCACACAAGGCCTTGCACCACTTGCAAGACAGCTCCGACCATAGATAGCGCAAGAGGTGCTGCAACCTTCGCAATCGCTGCAGCCCAGGCAATGAACGTGTTCCCAAGGGCAATCATGAAGTTCCCCAACCCAACCGTCATTTTCCCGGCCAATAGCATCGGCGTATATCCGCCGGCGGTAAGGAAGGTAACGGCTACTTGAGCGACCAGGCCAGTTACAAACGTAATGTCTTTCAACTGGAAGCCAAAAATAGTGACCGTGCTTTGCCAGCTGTAGTCGCTAACACGGCCGATCCCAGAAAACGCCCGCGACCACGAATCGATCTCAAATGCCAATCTCTGGAATGCGCTTGCGGAAACCAAGCCGCCCGTCATGTTTGAAAGAGTGTTGAATACAAGACCCCTCAGACCTCCCACCACCGTACCAGTCCGCACACCATATTCAAGGCTGGTATAAAGATTCCCCAAATAATTAACTGCCCGCTGAAAAGCATTGCCGCCGAGCAAAATGTCAGA
>CAZPCF010000140.1:0-5508 GCA_964585045.1 uncultured bacterium | reverse complement strand
AAAGCAGCCTATCCTGCGTCTCACGGACCAGTTCATCGTCGGTTACGAATTCCTTTCCCGCCTTAAGAATAGCGGTATCCACATGCCGGACGAGTTCTTCCGCATCGCGATGGAAAACAACATGCTGACCCTGGTGGACCATCATTGTTTCCGCTCCTGTGTCTCCGCCGCAGCCGATCTTCCGCCCCTGATGCACCGGCATATCAATCTTTTCCCCGCCACGATCATTGACATTGCCGTGGAAGAACTTGTTGAAAAATTGTCCGTAAATTGTCCGGCCCAAAGCTACTGCCTTGAGATCAGCGAACAACAGCTTCTCGTGGACCCCTCGCATTTGATCGTCCCGGTGGAAGAATTCAAGCATTGCGGTATTTCAATCGCCATTGATGACGTAGGGTTCGGCAACACCTGCCTGGAAAGCCTCATTCTCCTCGAGCCGGATGTGATCAAGCTGGATAAAAAATATGTCCGCGGGATTGCCCAAGATATTCATGTCGAACGATCTTTGCGGCGCACCCTCAAAGTTGCCGAGGACCTTGGCGCCGAGGTGGTCGCCGAAGGCATTGAAACCAAGGAAGACCTTGATCGGCTCAAAGAGCTCGGTGTTAAATACGGCCAGGGATTCTATCTTGGAATGCCAGCGTGATCGCCGCCCAAGCTGAAGTGAAAGAAAAAATCCCACAGAAACCTAAGAGGGATCCCGTCCTTTTCTCCACGAACCTGAAATTCCTTCTCGCCTTTATTTTTCTTTCTTGTTCTGCTGTTGGAAATTTCCTCATCATGAACCATGAGATCCGCTATGCCTCCCGGGATGCGACGATCACCGGCTTCATGGAAGGCCAGTACAGTTTGGTGCAAAGAACGGCTTTCCTGGCGACCGCTTATGCTCAATCGATCTCCTTTTCTGATCGCAAGAATTTCCGGGCCAATATTCGCGACGAGTCAAGGATGGTCCTCATTTTTAGCACGACCTCCAACGATATCGTTTCGGAAAAAACCAAGCTTCCTGTAGACCTGGTTCCCACGCTCCGCAGGCTTTATTTGTCTTCCTCCCCGTCCCTGAACCAGGAGGTGGAAGAGTATTTTTCCGCTTTAAAAAAATTCCTCATGGGGTCCCCGATCCGGGTCAGCTCGGACAATCCCTATCTTCTTGCCTTCCAGGCGAAAAACACGAACCTTCTCAGCCTTTTCCGCATTGCGATTAAAACGTTCCAAAAAGAGAGCAGCGCAAAAATCACCCTGCTTAAGCACCTTGGGACAGGCCTTTTTTTCCTCAATATTTTTTGCCTCGCCGTTATCGGCGCGCTGGTATTCTTACCCACTCTCAAAAGACTCGGTGTTTATCTACAGCAACTGAAGAACATGAATGAAGCCCTTGAGGTCAAGGTCCGCGAGAGGACGGCTGAACTCGAACAAAAAACCCAGCAGCTTGTTCTCACCAACGAAGAGCTCCGTGCGCATATCGATGAGCGTGCCCGGGCTGAAAAAGAACTTCGCCAAACAAATGCCTTTTTGGATTCCATCATCGAGAATATCCCTAACATGATCTTCATCAAGGACGCGGAGGAATTGCGCTTTGTGCGATTCAACCGTGCGGGCGAAGAGCTGGTGGGGTACAAGCGCGAGGAGCTTCTCGGGAAAAACGATTTTTCCTTTTTTCCTAAAAATGAGGCGTCTTTTTTTGTCGAAAAAGACAGGGAGACCCTTCGCTCTCAAACATTGCTGGAGATCCAGGAAGAGACGATCCACACGCGAAAAAAGGGGGCGCGGATCCTTCACACAAAAAAGATCCCTGTCCTGGACCCTCAGGGAAAATCCGTCTATCTGCTCGGCATTTCGGAAGATATTACGGAAAAGATCCAGACGGAACAGCAGCTACGGGAACTTTCCCTGGCTATGGAGAACGCCCTCGACGGCATCGCGCGCCTGGATCCCAACAGGAAATTCTTAAGCGCCAACAAGGCCTACGCCGCCATGATGGGCTATGCCCCGGAGGAAATGGTGGGCCTCGACCGCACGTCTACGATCTGCCCCGAGGATGTGGACAAGGCGACGGCGGCCTTTGAGAAAATGAAAAACGAGGGGAAGGCAGAGACCGAGGTCAAGGCTATCCGCAAAGACGGTTCTATCTTTTATCAATATGTCGTCCTGGTCAGGAACGTGAACAAGGACCAGCAGTTTGCCGGTTTTTACTGTTTCGCAAAGGACGTGACGGAGCGTAAATATCAGGAATCTCTCGAGATCAAGGCCGAATTGATCCAGATGGTATCGCATGAGCTCCGTACGCCGATCCATTCCGTAAAAGAAGGTTTGAGTATCGTGCTCGAGGGCCTCACGGGAGAGATCACCCCCGAACAAAAAGAAGTGTTGAACATTTCCAAGCGTTGCGTCGACCGGCTGGTGCGCCTCGTCAACGACGTGCTTGCATTCCATAAGCTTGAGGCTGGCGTGATCGAATTCCGCATGAAAAAGGAAAGCTTGACCAGGCTCATTGAAGATGTGGGCTCGTCCATGCGCCCCTTGGTGGAAAACAAGAATCTTTCCCTAAAAGTGGCGCTTCAAAAGGATCTTCCGGAGGTTGAATTTGATCACGATAAGATCGTCCAGGTCCTCACGAATTTTTTACAGAATGCCATCAAGTTCACGCTTCAGGGCGAAATTGCGATCACATCCTCCGCAAACTCCCGCGAAGTGAAGGTCTCGGTCAAAGACACGGGGATCGGCATTCAACAGAAAGATGTTTCAAAGCTTTTCAGGAAATTCGGCCAGCTTGAATCCGCGAAGCTCATTGCACCGGGCGGCACAGGGCTGGGGCTTGCCATCTCCAAAATGCTTGTGGAGCGGCATCATGGCAAGATCGAGATAGAGTCCGAATACAAGAGGGGCAGCACCTTTTCCTTCACGCTCCCGCTCGAACAACCAAAGCCCCCTAAAAAGACAGCTCCCTAAAAGGGCCTTTATTATTCGTCTCGGCCCAAAAACATCGTGGGGGGGTCTAGTCTTCGTGACGGATCCCTTGAACGCCGGCACCATTCAAAAGGATTGTAACGGCAGGACTTAATTTTTCGGCAGGGGCTCGCTTGACGCGAAGGATGAGCTCGGCTTCATTGTTTGCGGGGATCCACTCAGGATGAATGTCAAAGACGGGCTCTTTTGTCTCCAGCCGCGCAACTCTTTCCCCTGTCTTTTTGCTTAGTACTTCCAGGTAATAAACGCTTCCATTTTTCGGGGCCATCCCGTATTCGACCGCAAGGTCTTTAAAAGACAATTTTCCGCCGGAGAAGGAGAATCCGTCCAGCGGATTGGCGCGAGAAAGCCAGTAACGGACGATCAAATCGCGCCGCCCAATCAGAGTTTGGGAGATAGTCTCCGCGTCTTTCGCGTCACTATATTGCCCGGCCTTGACCATCGCCCGGATGTCTTCGTTAGAAAAACTCATCAAGAGCTTTGCGGCCCAGAATCCATCGGCACGGGTTACCAACCGGAAGGCTTCATAGGGAAATTGTGTCTTGTATCGTGCCGGATCAAAAAGTTCATTTGTAAAATAACCCACGGCCGGAGACCCTTGGATCTTTTCGTTCGCCAGGCGCCATTTTTTTTGCCAAAGTTCCTCGCGAAATCCCAACGCCAGAATCGATTTGAAGGTCTCTCCATAATCGATAACGTATTCGTAACCAAGCATCGGTTCCTTGGGACCTTCCTGCGTCGAGCCCAAGGCCCCGTTAAAATCAGCAAGATAATGCTTCAGCGCGGTCTGGCCGTTTTCCTCGACAGAAATATCCAGAGTGTCGCTTTCCCGGAGATCATAATGGTTAAGCCAGGAGGCAAAGATCCCAAGCGCCCGTATCTCCCGGCGGTCACGATGGTTCACAAGGTCCGCAGGGTCGTCCTTCCGGCGGGATTCGAAACTGAAGATCCCGTGATAGTCCCCTTTCATGATCTTGCATGCCGAGGCCCTGTAAAGCCCTTCCCCGTTCTGGGGCAAGACCATCAGATACTCTTCAAACCGTTTTTGGTTCAACTTCTTTTTAAAGCCCGTTTCCTCCCAGGTGGTGGCTCCAGGCGCCACCTGGAATTGATCGGGTTGGATCGAAAGGATCGTGAACTGCGGCACGGTATATCCCAAAGCATAGTAGAACCGGCTGGCAATGATCTCGGCCCCCGTCACGAGCTCCATATTGCCCTGGGGATCGAACTCCAGAAGATATTCATCTCCGCGCACGTCCTTGACCCAGAACCGGGGATAGATCCCCCGCTGCTCCGCCGCGGTGACCTGTAAAGGTTTGCTTAAATCAGGCCCCGGGGTCTCTTGATGCCCTTTTTCAAGGGCTTCGAGGGAGAGCCTCTCGCGGCCTTGACGGTTCGTAAAGAACCCGGAATCCGGTACTTCGTCAAAAATATTCACGTTCTTTGAAGGAAGTTTTTTCCCGAAAAGCTTCCTTCTCCATCGCCCGAGATCTAATTGGTTGACGCCTTCGTTGTAAATACTTTGGTCAAAAAGGTCGCTATAAAATGAGGACTCGCTCTCTTTAAATTTTATCGTTTCCCCGGCCGCAGCCATCTCCGTAAGGCCGAACACCCCGATCCCGAGGATCATGAGTGCTGCCCGGAACCATCTTTTTTTGTTTTTCGTTTCTTGTTTCATGTTTTTACCCGTATTAAAATGCTATCTTGTTATCAATATAGAACTGCGTGCCCTCGTTCCCATGGGCGACGGAAAGAGCCAGAAGCGTGTTCTTGGTGTAACTGAGATAAAGGCCGGTGCCGTACGATTCCCGGAGATCTTTCAAGCGAAATTTGCTGGGCCTGCTGAGAACCTCTCCTGTGTCCGAGAAAAAAGCCACTCTTGCTTTAAACTCCTTGTATTCCATCACCGTGTAGCGGTATTCCAGGTTAAGAAGCACGGCACCGTTGCCATAAAAACGGTTATAAACAAAGCCCCGTAAGGTTTGGCTCCGCGAAGGAAAAGTCCCGGAGCTGCCCAGTTTGGCCATCTCAAAAAAGGGAACATTCCCGTGGTCGATCTCCTGATTATACTCCGCGAAGAAACGCGTCACGAAAATACGCCTCGGGGAAGCCAACTGAAAATATTTGGCGGTATCCAACAGGTAGGTGAAATAGCGCGCCGAAGAATTTCCGGTGCCGTCCGTGTATTTAAAAGAAAGCCGTTGATAGCTTCCTTTCGTGGCCTGGTCCGGACTGTCCCGCGTGTCACGGTTCAAAACAAGTTCGTAATTTAAAAGGTCCTCTCCAGTCATGCCCGGAATGTTCTGTCCGGCAAAGATCGTCCTTATGTCTCCTTTTCCGTCATGCGCGCGATTAAAAATGTTCACGTGTTTATAGGAAAATACGGAGGACAGGTCGATCGTGGGAGAAAAGCTAAAGCCTGCGACAGCGCCCACCTGGGTCGTTGTCATTCGGAAAGAGGTGCTGTCGCCCAGGCTGGTATGCGGCCCAATCCCGTAAAAGGGTTCTTTTTCCCGAACATCGTATTGGAAAAAACCGCTG
>CAZPCF010000139.1:0-5539 GCA_964585045.1 uncultured bacterium | reverse complement strand
AAGGGCAGCCGGTGCGCATGTCCACGCGTGCCGGGGAATTTGTGACCCTTCGTGAGCTTTATGAAGAGGTTGGTGTGGACGCGGCGCGCTTTTTCTTTATCATGCGCCGGCAGGAAAGTCATCTGGACTTCGACCTCGATCTCGCCAAAGAACGATCGCAGGAGAATCCTGTTTTTTATCTTCAGTATGCCCACGCCCGCATCGCGAGTCTCGCCAAATACGCTGAGCAGAGCATTACCGCAAAAGTGGATCTCAGTCTGCTCGCCACGCCGGAGGAAGCGGAACTGATCGGTTGCCTTTCGCAGTTCTCCGATTATCTCATTCAGGCAAGCCGTTCGACGGAGCCGTACCGCCTTGCGGATTATCTGCGTCAGGTAGCCGCCTGCTTTCACAAATTCTACAGTCATCACCGTGTGGTCACTGACGATCAAGAGCTTACCAAGGCAAGGCTTCTTCTGGCCGATGCCACCCGCATCGTCCTCCGCAATGGCCTTGAGCTTCTCGGTATTTCCCAACCCGAATCGATGTAGCTTCCACCTCATGAGGGTCGTTTCACTCTGTCATCCCCGAAGGCTTTAATCGGGGATCCATTTTTATGAAAGACTACTACGTTTATATCCTCGCAAACAAAAGGAATGGAACTTTGTATACAGGTATAACCAATGACCTTATCAAGCGTGTATACGAACACAGAAATGGCTTAGTAGAGGGATTTACGGAACGCTATGGCGTCCATCGGTTAGTCTATTTTGAAATAACGGGTTCCGTCGAAGGTGCCATAGCAAGGGAGAAACAAGTTAAGAAGTGGAACCGTTTATGGAAGATTGAATTAATCGAAAAGAACAATCCGGAATGGAAGGATCTTTTTCTGCAACTTGTAAGTGGGGTAAGGACTGGATCCCCGCTTTCGCGGGGATGACATGAAGAAAAAGCCTACTATTCTCTTCATTGTCGGTCCCACCGCTTCAGGAAAATCGGCGGTTGCGGTTGCGCTTGCGAAAAAACTCGACGGCGAGATCCTGTCCGCGGACTCCATGCTTGTCTACAAGGGGATGGATATCGGGACCGCGAAGCCTACGAAAAAAGAACGCGGCGGTATCCCGCACCACGGTTTTGACCTTATTTCTCCCACAAAGAGTTTCTCGGTTTTCGCCTTTCGCCAATTCGCCCTCAGAACCATCAAGGGTATCGTAAAACGGGGCAAAATGCCTATAGTGGCCGGGGGGACCGGTTTTTACGTTAGGGCCCTCCTGGAGGGGCTTTCTCCTCTACCGGGCACCCATGCCGCCATACGGAGAGAACTCGAGCGGGAAGCCCTGGAGAAGGGCTTGCCGGCCCTCTACAGACGGCTTCTCAAGCTTGACCCCCCAAGGGCCAAGGCTATTGGGCCTCACAATCAGAGGCGCATTGTACGAGCGTTGGAGATCTATCGGGTCTCGGGGAAAAGGCCGTCCGAGTCCATCCGGAAAACACCGGGGCTCAAGGAATTGGGGTTTGAGCCCGTCGTGATCGGTATCCATCGGGATCGTGAGGCGCTTTACCGGAAGATCAACCGGCGCGTGGATGCGATGTTCCGCAAAGGCCTCGTACGCGAAGTGAAGCGACTTGCCCGGAAAAAACTTTCAAAAACAGCTTTGCAAGGCGTCGGCTACAAAGAAGTTTTGGACACCCTTTGCACACTGCGTCAATGTGATATCACATTGACGCAGTGTGATGGGTGGGGCGAAGAGATGTGGGGCGCCGCTAAGGAACGGATCAAACAAACGACGCGGCACTTTGCCAAACGGCAGTGGACCTGGTTTAAACGCGAGCGGGGCATTCGTTGGGTCTGGTGGGCGGAGAACGCTACAATTGGGAAAACGGCAGAGTTTGTTATGAATAAATTCGTGGATAAAGTCGGATGAATATTTCCTTCGCGGGCGCAACGCGCAACGGTCAACGCACAACGAACTCCGCAGAAGTTTTTGCGTTGCGCGCAGGACGTGTGTGATGCGCGATAAAGTTTGTCTTGCCATTATCAAGACCGGCGCCAGGGATCTTCCGGATCTCCGGGAGGTGCTCGAGGAAATGACCGAGCTCACCGAGTCGGCACAGGGGATCGTGGTCGCGAGCCTTACGGCAAGCGTCCCGCATCCGAGCCCGAGCCATTTCATCCGCGGCGGGAAGATCGAGGAATTGAGGGGAGAGATCGCGCGGACCGGGGCGAATGTGGTGATCTTCAGCGTGGACCTGACGCCCGCCCAGGCACGGAACCTCGAGACCGAATGCGGCACACGCATTGTGGACCGCACGGGTCTTATTTTGGATATCTTTGCGCGGCGCGCAGTTTCAAGCGACGGAAAACTCCAGGTCGAGCTCGCGCAAATGGAATATCTTCTGCCTCGACTCCTGGGACTGGGCGTGGTCCTGTCGCGTCTCGGAGGCGGGATTGGGACCCGCGGGCCTGGAGAACAAATGCGTGAAGTGGACCGCCGTAAGATCCAAAGGCGCATCGATCACATCAAAGGGCAGATCGAACATCTCCGGACACACCGCTCGCAGATGCGTCAGGGCCGTCGGCAAAAAGGTCTTAAACAGGTCGCGATCGTCGGGTACACGAATGCGGGAAAATCCACGTTGCTGAACACCCTGACCGGCGCGGACGCTTACGTGGAGAACAGGCTTTTCGCGACGCTGGATCCCAAGACGCGGATCTATGAGGACGGCTGCGGGCCCAGCATTCTTTTTACCGATACCGTCGGGTTCATCCGCAATCTGCCTCACGGGCTTGTGAAGGCGTTCCACGCGACGCTCGAAGAAGTGCTCGAAGCGGATCTTATCCTGATCGTGATCGACGCCGCGAGCGAACACGCCGTTCAGCATAAACGCGTGGTGGAAGCGGTCTTGAAGGAACTGGGCGCTGAGGCGAGCAAAAAGATCCTCGCGCTCAACAAGACGGATCTTTTGGGGGATGCGGAGAAGGTGCGGATCCAGGACGTTTTTCCGGAGGCGGTCCTCATTTCAGCCGCGCAAAAGCAAGGGATCCCGGAGCTGATCGCAAGGATCCGCCAAGCGATGATGAATTAGCTCAACGCGCAACGGTCAACGTTAAACTTTTTGGTTTTGCGTTGCGCGTTGTGCATTGCCCGTTGTGCGTGGCCGTGGTACAATTCGCCCTGTTTTTCCTCCCCACTAACAACATTATTCATGAACCAATTATGAGGATTTTATGGAAACGGCCACAACGAATTTGCCGAGCATTGAACTCCATAAGGCAGGGCAGGGCCCGTGGCTGGATACCATCAGCCGTAAACTTCTGAGATCCGGAACGCTGAAGGCCTACATTGAGGAAAGCGGTCTTCTCGGCGTGACTTCCAATCCCTCCATTTTTCAGCAAGCGATCAGCCAGGGCGAAGGTTATGAACAGGATATCCAGAAGCTCCTGAAGCGCGGGGCGAGCACGGTGGAGATCTATGACGCTCTGACGATCAGTGACATCCGCGAGGCCTGTGATCTTTTTTTGCCGGTCTTCCAAAAGACCTGCGGCGAGCACGGTTTTGTCAGCCTGGAAGTGCTCCCGAACCTCGCTTTCAGTGAGGGCGCGACGGTGGAGGAGGCAAGACGGCTTTTCCGTCTTGTGAACCGTCCGAATGTGATGATCAAAGTCCCGGCCACCGAGCAGGGCGTACGCGCGGTCCGCCGGCTTATCGGAGATGGGATCAATGTCAACGTGACGCTGATCTTTTCCCAAAAGAATTACCGGGAAGTGGCGAATGCGTATTTAGATGGGCTTGAGGCCTTCGCCAAAAAGGGCGGTGATCTTTCCCGAGTCCATTCTGTGGCGAGCGTCTTCGTCAGCCGCATCGACACGGATATTGATAAACAGCTCGACGCCAAGCTTGCGACCGAGACCGATGCCGCGAGGCGGATGTTGCTGACGGATCTCAAGGGCAAAGCCGCGGTCGCGAACTCCAAGATGGTCTACCGGGGATTCAAAGAGCTTTTTAATTCCACCCGTTTTCAGACGCTCAAAAAACAGGGTGCCTATGTTCAGAAACCCCTGTGGGCCAGCACCAGCTGTAAGAATCCCTCGTATCCGGATCTGATCTATGTGGAGACCTTGGTCGGGAAAGATACCGTGAACACGCTTCCGCAAAATACCTGGGAAGCGCTCCTGGCGCATGGTGAGATCCGTCCGGGTTCGGTTGAGGAGGATATTCCGGCAGCGGAAGCGGCGATCGCCGGGCTCAAAAGTCTTGGCATCGATATCCACGCGGTCTGCGACCGTTTGCAGAAGGAGGGCGTGAGATCTTTTATGAATTCCTTAGAATCCCTGATGACAACCTTGGAAAAGAAAAGAGAATCAAAAATGGCCTCTCCCGTTAAAGTAACCACTTCGCTATCCGAAGATCTTAAAAAAAGCGTCACGGATACGTTCGCTCAGCTCGCAAAAAAAGATCTTCACGCCCGTTGGCTCGCGAAAGACCCGACGCTTTGGTCGAATGACGCCCTCCATCAAAAAGTGATCCTCAACCGTTTGGGCTGGGTGGATAACTGCGAGAGGATCAGCGGGAAATTATATGAGATCGACGAGTTGCAGGAAAAAGTTTTTAATGACAAGGTTCGCGATATTGTCCTTCTCGGCATGGGCGGGTCCAGTCTCGCGGCCGAGGTGTTGTCGCTCATCCTCAAGAAACCCGCGCATAAAGTAAAGGGCGCGCTCAAGGGGATCCGTTTTCATCTGCTCGACACGACAGATCCGGCCAGCATCCTCAAGGCCGAAAAGATCGTCCGTTATCCTTCAACGATGTTTCTTGTGGGCTCGAAATCCGGCTCCACGATCGAGACGCGCTCGCAATACCAGTATTTCTTTGACCGTGTGAAAAAGTTCTACAAGAACGATGAGAATAAGGCGGCGGAGCGATTCGTCATTATCACCGACCACGGTTCACCTCTGGAAACTCTGGGGCGCAGCAAGACGTTTGGCGGACTTTTCCTGAACCCGCAGGACATCGGCGGCCGTTATTCGGCGCTGTCATTCTTCGGTCTCGTGCCTGCCGCGCTTTTGGGGATCGATGTGCGCCAAGTGCTTGCCGATTCGCAGCGTTTTCTTGAAGCCATGCGGTCGACGAAGGATATTTCCAAGAACGAAGGGATCGCGTTGGGGATCCTTTTAGGGGCTTTGGCGCTCAAAGGAAAAGACAAACTGACTTTCTGGACATCTCCGGAGCTAGCCTCTTTCGCGGATTGGGCTGAGCAATTGATCGCGGAAAGCACGGGGAAAGACGGTAAAGGCATTACGCCCGTGGCGGGCGAGGCGCCGTTGAACCTGGATCGGTATGGCAGCGACCGCGTATTCGTGATGCTTCGTCTCAAAGGGGAGAACGAAAAACTTTGGGCGGCACGTATCAAGGGGCTTAAGGCCAAGGGGTTTCCGGTCCTGGATTTTGTGTGGAGCGATGGAGCGAATGTGGGCGGAGAGTTCCTGCGTTGGGAAGTCGCGACAAGTTTCGCGAGCGTGGTCCTGAAGGTCAATCCCTTCGATGAACCAAACGTGACG
>CAZPCF010000138.1:0-5556 GCA_964585045.1 uncultured bacterium | reverse complement strand
GGCGGCGAAGGTAAATCGAAGGGCGGAAATCATCCGCAGAGTCCGACGGGGCAAAAGTCCAAGGGTCTCAAGACGCGCAAACGTTATAAAGCATCGAACAAATACATTGTGAAGGATCGCAGAAAATGAGCCGCTCAGCAAAAAAAGGCGTCTACGTTGACGACAGACTTTTAGGCAAGGTCCAGATCGCGAATCAAAAAAAAGACCGTCGTCCCATTAAAACCTGGTCTCGGCGCTCTACGATCACGCCGGAATTTATCGGGGTGACGCTGTCGGTCCATAACGGCAAAACTTTCATTAACGTGTTTGTGACCGAGAATATGGTTGGGCACAAGGTAGGGGAATTCTCTCCGACACGAACATTCAGAAAACATAGCGCTTCGGGGGATAAGGCAAAAGCCCTTGCTGCGGGCGCAACGACCTGATCTGAAAGAACATTATGGCTAAAGACGAAAAAAAATTAAAAACGGAGATTGCGCCTTCCCCGCGCGTTGTCAGGGCGCTCACGAAGCATTTGAGGATCGCCCCACGGAAGATGCGTCTTGTGATCGATACGATTCGCAGACAGCCGGCTCAGGAAGCGGTCGGGATCTTGATGCTGCTTAAGAAGAAAGGCGCCAAGATGGCTGTTAAAACCTTGAAAAGCGCCATTGCGAACGCCAAAAATCTTGGGTTGAACGAAAACCGTCTTTATGTTTCGAACGTACGCGCAGACGGGGGGCCGGTGTTCAAACGGTTCTTGACCCGGTCGATGGGTCGTGCGGATAAAATTTTAAAAAGAACCACTCACTTGACCGTGGAAGTCCGTGAGGGGTTCAAGATCTGGGGCGGAAGAGCGCCGGAAGACGCGAAAGCAAAAAATAAGAAAAAGACCGCCGCGGCGGCTTAACACCGTTCTCTATTTAATTTTAAGGGTTGACGGTATAAGTACTGCGAACCCATAAGATCAAGGGGAGCGCAGCACTAAAAGAGTAAAGGCATAAGGGAGGTTATTTTGGGTCAGAAAGTTCATCCTTACGGTTTAAGAGTCGGGTACATCAAGCCCTGGAAAGCGCGGTGGTTCGCCAAGCGTGATGCCGGGACCATTCTTATGGAAGATCTCAAGATCCGTACGTATTTAAAGAAAAAACTGGCGATTGCCGGTATTTCTTCGATCGAGATCGACCGGGCGTCGAACCGGATCCGCATTCGTATTTTTGCAGCCAAGCCAGGCGTTATTATTGGGCGGCGCGGTCAAGAGATCGACAAGATCAAAGAAGATCTTGCGGCTCTGACGAAGAACGAGGTTTTCCTGGATATCAAGGAAGTGAAGATGCCGCAGATCGACGCACAGCTCGTGGCCGAGAATATCGTGCTGCAACTTGAAAAGCGTATCGGGTTCCGCCGCGCAATGAAAAAAGCCATCCAGCTTGCGATGCAAAAGGGTGCGCTTGGTATCAAAGTGCAATGCAAGGGCCGTCTCGGCGGTGCGGAGATCGCCCGCGAAGAAAAATATCATGAAGGAAAGGTTCCGCTCAGCACTTTTCGCGCCGATATCGACTTTGGTTTTGCCGAAGCCTTCACCACCTACGGGACCATCGGTTGTAAGACGTGGATCTACAAGGGGGATGTGCTTGTGAAGAAAGAGCAGGAAGCCCAGAAACTCGAGCTCGAGAAAAAATTCAAGGTTGTGGAAGAAGAGACCCCGAAAACGGAAACTGCGGAAGCGTCCCAGGATAGTGGGACGCAGGAGAACAAGAGCGATGCCCCTACAGCCTAGCAGGGTTAAATTTCGCAAGCAGCAGCGCGGGTGGATGCGCGGGGTTTCCACGCGTGGTAGTAGTTTGGCGTTCGGAGAGTACGGCCTGAAAGCCCTTGACTGCCACTGGCTGACCGGAGTCCAGATCGAAGCGGCCCGCGTGGCCCTGACGCGTCACGTCAAACGCGGCGGCAAGATCTGGTTGCGTGTTTTCCCGGACAAATCGGTTTCCAAGAAACCAGCCGAGACCCGCATGGGTAAAGGGAAAGCGGCACCGTCGCATTACGTCGCGGTCGTTAAGCCCGGTAAGATCCTTTTCGAAATGGGAGGTATTCCGGAAGAGATGGCCCGTTCGGCCATGAGGCTTTGCGCCCACAAGATCCCATTTCGCACTAAATTCGTGAAACGTGAGGTAGCGGTTTGATATGTTGAAAGTCATGGAATTAAAAGAACTCAGCATGGAAGAATTAAACGAGAAGGTCAACGGTCTGAAGAAAGGCTTGATGCAGCTTCGGTTCCAGCATAAGACCGGAAAACTCGAGCGCCACTCCGCGCTGAAGGAAGCCAAACGGGACATCGCGCGTGTCAAAACCGTGATCACCGAAAAGAAGAAAGGCGAGAAAAAGTCATGACCGAGAACGGGCCTGAAGCTCAAGGGAAGCGAGTTCGTGAAGGTGTGGTCGTAAGCTCAAAGATGAACAAGACCATCACGGTGCTTGTGACTCGTCTGTTGAAGCATTCCAAGTTCAATAAGATCATCAAGCGGCATATTAAATATTCCGCGCACGATGAAAAGAACGAGGCCAAGGAAGGGAATCGCGTCCAGATCGTCGAGACCCGGCCGATTTCCAAGACCAAACGATGGCGTCTCGTGAAGGTTCTGCCGTCATGATCCAGATGCGGAGCGTTCTCGAGATCGCCGATAACAGCGGCGCAAAAAAGGCGGCCATGATCGGTGTGATCGGCCGTCACAGTAAGCGTTCTGCCGAAGTGGGCGACATCATTACCGCATCCGTGAAAGAAGCTCTCCCGAGCGGTGCAGTCAAAAAAGGGGAGGTCGTGAGGGCGGTGGTTGTGAGGACAAAATCCCCGATCCGTCGCAAGGACGGCTCTTCCGTGAAATTTTCGTCAAATGCCATTGTGCTGATCGATAACCAGAAGAACCCGCGCGGGACCCGCATTTTTGGCCCCGTGGCCCGTGAGCTTCGTGATTGTGATTTTTCCAAGATCATCTCGCTCGCGCCGGAGGTCGTTTAAGTTATGAAGATCCGTAAAGGCGATGAAGTGATCGTGACCAAGGGGAAAGACAGCGGGAAAAAAGGCCGCGTGATGCGCGCCTTTCCGAAAGAGGGAAAGATCCTTATCGAGAAGATCAATTACCGCACGTGTTACCTGCGCAAGAGCCAGGAAAATCCCAAAGGCGGGATCACGAAGATGGAAGGGAAGCTCCATGTTTCGAACGTGAAGCTTATTTGCCCTCGCAGCGGCAAGCCCTCACGTGTCGGGTATTCTATTCTCGCGGACGGGACCAAGCACCGTATTGTTAAAGTGTCAGGTGAGGTTTTATAAATACTATGAATCAAAAAGTTGTCGTACTTCCAAGGTTGCTCGAAAAATACCGTTCAGAGGTTGTGCCGGAACTCCAAAAAGAGTTCGGCTATAAGAATCCCATGCAAGCGCCTCGGATGGAGAAGATCGTGGTCAACATGGGCGTGAAAGAAGGCCAGGAGGATATTAAGATCCTGGACCAGCTCGCGATCGAACTCTCGCGCATCGCCGGGCAAAAGCCGGTGGTCACGCGTGCAAAAAAGTCTATTTCGGCTTTCAAGCTCCGTGAAGGGTCGCCGATCGGACTGAAAGTGACGCTCCGGAGAGCCCGCATGTACGAGTTCATGGACCGCCTTCTCAATTTTGCCATGCCGCGTATTCGTGACTTTCGCGGATTTTTAGATAAGAGTTTCGACCAGCGCGGGAATTTCACGATCGGGCTCACGGAGCAGACCATCTTCGCCGAAGTGGAGTTTGACAAGATGAAAAAGACCCAGGGTATGGACATCACGTTTGTGACCACGGCCAAGAACAGCAAAGAAGGAAAGCGGCTTCTCGAGCTTTTGGGCTTTCCTTTCAGGAAATAAGGGATTTCAAATGGCAAAGACTTGTTTGATCGTTAAGCAAAGATTGGAACCGAAATTCAAGGTCAGAAAATACAACCGTTGCCAACGGTGCGGACGTCCACGAGGCTATATCCGGAAATTCTCCATCTGCCGTATCTGTTTCCGGGAATTGGCCAACACGGGCATGTTGCCGGGCGTGGTCAAATCCAGCTGGTAACCAGGAGGAAAGGTTTTCATGTCGCGCTATGATTTTATCGGAGATTTTTTAACGTCGATCCGGAACGCCTCGAAGGCGCATAAGGAGAAGTTGACCGCCCCAGCTTCCGTGATCACGATACGGATCGCGGAGCTTTTGAAAAATGAAGGATTCATTGAGAACGTGAAACCCTTTAGCGATGGAAATAAGAATTTTGTACGCATCCATCTAAAATATCTTCCCGGGGGCAAGAAATCGGCGATCCAGGGACTGAAACGCATTTCCACGCCGGGGTTACGTCGTTATGTTGGTTATCAGGAGATCCCGAAAGTCCTTGGAGGATTCGGGGTGGCGATCCTTTCAACGCCCAAGGGCGTTTTGACCGGACGGCAGGCTCGTGAGGCCAAGGCCGGCGGCGAAATTCTTTGCACGGTTTGGTAAGGATCCCTTAAGAGGATAATAAAAGGAATTATGTCACGCATCGGAAGAAAGCCAGTTACGATCCCTGAAAAGGTAAAAATTGCGATCCAAGGCACGGCCCTGAAAGTCCAAGGACCTAAGGGTGAACTTACCCTGAACGTTCATCCTCGTATCACGGTCAAGGTCGAGGGGACGGAGGTGAAGGTCACCCGTCCCACGGATATCCGTACAGATCGCGCTTTGCATGGTCTGACGCGCAGTTTGATCCAGAACATGGTCATGGGTGTGACGCAAGGCTATGCTAAGGAACTCGAGATCGTGGGCGTCGGGATGAAGGCCTCCGTAAAGGATAGTGTCCTGACCCTGTCGCTCGGTTTCACACATCCCATCGATTACCCGTTCGGTAAGGATGTGGAGATCAAATGCCCGAAACCGACCTCGATCACTATTACCGGAGCAGACAAACAACGCGTGGGACAAGTGGCTGCAGAGATCCGCGGTTTCATGAAACCCGAACCGTACAAGGGTAAGGGCATCCGCTACCTTGGCGAGCATGTGCGCCGCAAACAGGGTAAAACGGTCAGCTGATCGGGATAGCACTGCGAATCCGTAAAATGAATAGCAGCGCAGAGGAGTTTAGAATTTATGGTCCAAGATAAAGAGTGGGGGAGGATCCAAAGGCATCGGCGGGTCCGGAAAAAGGTCATCGGGTCAGCTGAAAGGCCTCGGGTGGTCGTGCACCGTTCTCTGAAAAATATTTTTGTGCAAGCGATCGATGACGTTTCCCAGAAAACACTTGCCTCGCTGTCTTCTTTGGATAAAGAAGTTGCAAAAGCAGCTTCGAAGAAGGGAAAGATCCACGTTTCGGAACAGCTGGGGCAGCTTTTCGCCGAGAGGCTTAAGAAAAAAGGTGTGCAGAAAATATCGTTCGATCGTGGCGGTTATCTTTACCATAAAGGGATCGTAGAGCCCCCTGCCGGAAAGGGAGAAGCCGGCGAAGCGGTACTGGGTGTAGCGCAGCTCCCAGTCCCACGACGCCTTCTGGCGTCCATAGAACGATGTCCGCATGCTCGAGACCACCGGGCAGC
>CAZPCF010000137.1:0-5577 GCA_964585045.1 uncultured bacterium | reverse complement strand
AATGGCCGACATACGGCCCATACATATATCCTGTGCGGCAATCGTTCTCGCCGTCCACCCAATCCTTGATCGCTGCGAACCGGTACCATGCCGGATCCGCGCCTTCCGGCATGCGGAACTTAGCCAGATCCTCCGGCATCCCTTCAGAATTTGGTGCTGTCCATACCGAAACCGTGTAGCGGATGTTGGGTTTTTTCTTTGACGAGATATCCTGTAGAACGGGCAACGCGGCGGCAGGTGTGATCGCCAATAACGATGTAAACCCGTACTCATTCCAGAAATTCTGAATACCCGCTGTATAATAACGTTCCAGATCGGCCACACTCGGCGTATCAGGCACGGCACCCATCGCGTCCGTCAACGTACCGTTCGGCTCGCCGTCTTTATCCAGGATCGCGCGGCCACCTCCCTTGAGGGCGCTGACGCCCTTTGTTACGCCAAGCTCTGCAAGGGCCATTGAATTTGCCACGGCCAGGTGAGTGCCGTCCGCGAGAATAAGCGGATTGTCCGGAGCCACGGAATCCAGCTCCGTTTTGGTGGGAAGGCGTTTTTCCAGGAATTTATTTTCGCTCGCTGAAACGCAAGCAACGAATATCCATTTACCCTTCGGGGTCTTTTTGACCCAATCGGCGATATTGATAAGCGCCTGTTTGACCGAAGGTGTTCCCGGATAACGGGCGTCAACCCACCCGTCTTTCATCATGATCGTCTCCATCGGATGACAATGCGCGTCGATCAGGCCCGGGATCACGGTCTTGCCGCCGAGGTCGATCATCTTCGTCGCGGGCCCCGCGAGCTTTTTTATCGCATCATCGGTCCCGACATCCACGAACTTGCCCTCCTTGACCGCAACAGCTTCAGCCGTCGAACCCGCGGCGTCGAGCGTGGTGATCTTGCCGTTAAAATAGATCGCATCCGGTTCCGCCGCAAATGCCGCAGCCGGAATGATTGCAAACATTGCAATAATAAGAGCTGCTATTATCTTTTTCATGGTTTTCTCCCGTTTCAACTTCGCTTTTAAACGCGCGGACCCTCCGTCCATCACATCCTCACTGCCTTAAGCTTCCTTTTTCGTCATATTCCTTAACCGCTCCCTCAAGCTTCCCGTTCTTGAAAACTCCCTCTGCTTTTAATTGCCCGCTTGGGTAATACAATTTAGCCAACCCCTCACGCTTTCCGTTCTTGTAAAATACCTCGCTTTCCAATTGCCCGTTCCCGAAATATTTCCTGAACGGGCCGTTCAAAACACTTTCGACGTTGGTGATCCGGTCCATAGTTTCAAGAATGGGGCCCGGCCAATGGTCCATTATTCCTTGTTGAAAATCCATGCGGAGCTTATGAACATATTGGCCCGTGGTCATTTTTCCCAATATAACGCTGGAAACCAAGCCCCAACAAAAAAGACCCAGCACCACCAAAAATATGAGCCCCAGCCAAGTTAAGACGGGTCGGAAAAATAAAAACATTTTTGTCAGAATACTTTTTATCCAAAATAAGATCAGTTTGCTCCCCGTCGAAAATGGATAGTGGCACTTCCAACATTCATTGAACTCGGGATTATTTTTTTCCGTACAATTCGGACAAATTTTTGGGTCCATACCCACAAATACCTCCTATTCTTTTTCAAGATCACTCGGCACCCAGCCGGGGATCCAAGCCTCCCAGATAGATTCAGACCATCTCTCTCAGATCGATATTAGCATTTCTATTTTCAGCTTGATGAGTCTCAGTCTCTTTCCGGGCGAGAGGACTATGATAAACATACGCATAATGGATCGTCCGGCCATCGACCGTGTCGGGATTCATGCTGAGATATCCTTCGTAGCGCGCCTCAGAAAGCTCCTCTGGCACATTGAACCCGAAAAAATCGTTGAGCGTCAGGTCGCGATCGACGACCCTCATTCGATAAGGGACCCGGATCCCGGGCGGAGGTTCTGCCAGAACTTTTTGGTATTGGCGGTACTGCTCCCCGGGGATAACAGATCCTATGCCAAAGGCCTCAAAATCATCTAGCTCCAACTCTTCGAGGTCCCCCTCCTGGACCGGCCCCATGTAAATAGGCGCATCATCTTGCAGCGCAATGCCCGAACCCGCATTTTCCGCCGCAGGATCATCGGCATAACAAGTCAGCGGAACACCCGCAGTCATGAAAACCGCAAAAAGGACCACCGCTTTCACAAACTCAGCGTTTTTGTCCATCCCAGGAGACACGGATCTTCCCTCTTAGGCCTGCAGAAGCATCAGGCTTATCATGGCCACCAAGGCCAGTAATAGCGCGACGGCGAACAATATTTTATGGTGATGTTTCATTTATCACGACCCGGGTCTAAGCATCGGTATCGATCACTTCTTCGTCTTTGAGCTCCTCGCTGATCGGAACGGCGTCCTCGGCGAAGTTCTCACTGTCCGCCGCAAACGCCTTGGAAACTTCCTCGGATGCCGCTGCGACATTCACAGTTTGTTCCGCAAAAGCTTTCCCGCCGGTCAAAAAAACCGCCGCAAATAGAATCCCCAGCAATGCCATCGTGATCTTGCTCATCTTGCACCTTCCTTTTTATTTTGATCCGTCCCCGGAGTTCTGGTTCATTTCTTTATTCAAAAAATAGCTCGTCACCGTCCGGATGGCGACCATCGAACCCAGGACCGCGAGCTCCTGAAGCGTCGGCCGTATCAAAGTCCGGATGATATCGGCGCCGATCATATACTCCAGGCCCATGAGAAGGTAAAAACCGAGATGCTGCCTTATATGGCTCCGCTTCGCGCAACAGTCTCTCCCCGAGAATTTTTTCGCTTCCGCAGCGCACAGCGCCACCGCGGTCACGAGCGCGCCCCAAACGATCACGGCCACTCCGATGCATCCGATCCCCAGCGATATGGCGTTGATAACCTCCATGCCCATTGCTCCTTTTAATTTTTTCTAAACCGGTGACAGTCACCCAAAAAGTGACTGTCACCTTTTGTTTATGGTTGCTTCATCTCCACAAGCTGGTCCGTCATATCCACAGCGGAGAAGTCTTCGGCCATCGGTATGAATTGGACCGGCGCATCGACGGCCGCGGCCATTTTCTTCAGATCGATGGATTTCAGGTTCATGTCATCATACGTGTAGTAGTACATCACCCTGTCGGTCAGGTCGAGAAGGATCGACCACTGCGTGTATTCTTTCGCAATGCCGTCACCGCTATCCTTGGTCTTTAATTCTGCCTGTACGCTGCCCAAAGGAATATCCACGGTGTTGAGGATGTGTTTGGCCAGGTTAAGTGCTGCGGTCCGGTCCTTTGCCTGCGGAGCCGTGTTGACAAGATAGGCGATGCGCACGAACCTTGACGGAGGGCTCCAGTCACCCGGCATGCCGAGCCAGCCGGACCCCGTTCCCGTCGGTTTGATCGCGACACCGTTGAAATCTTTTGCTTTCGGAATAAGCGGGTTGAGATTCACGAAGTTCCGCAGGTTCGTGACCTGCCACGGAAGTTCCGGCATGTTCGTCATCACGCCGATCGGGTTATCGTATATTTTCTTTTCTCCGTTGATGAATTCGACGACAAGGCACTTCCCGGAGGCATCATGGATGGCAAAGTGCAGCGGCAGGGGCCCGTCGAGCACTGCCACGGTCTCTCCCCACACTTTGATGGCAGGCAGCGCCGCCTTCACTTCATCGGCGGTAGCAAAATTGCCGAGCGCCCACGAGATGAAGTCGTTGCTGCTGACGGCATTCGCCGCGTCCTGCGCATCCACCGTTTCGTACTTGCTCTCGGTAAAGTACAGGCCTTCGACCAAGAGACCGGCTTCGTTCATGCCATCGCCAAAACTCTCTACCAATCCAAGGCCGTTAATGCCCAGGAATGCGTATTTCGACGTCCAGCTCTTTCCCGTTCCGCCGTCCGGCGATTTGCCGGCAAATACCTTGCCGGCAGGTTCGAACACGATCTGTGAATGGGCGTCGATCCCGAATTCGTTGGAACGCGCGACCACAACGGTCCCGTCTTCACCCTGGATCTGAAAACTGGTACAGGCGCTAGCGCATGGCATCAACCCCACGCAAACTGCCATTACGGCACAAATGATTTTCATGAAGGGGTCCATATATTTTCCTCCGTTAAGAGTTCACTGCCGCCTGGAGCCTTTTACCATACTTCATTGTTAAGATAAGATCGAAGCTGACCATCAGGATATTGAAAAGGTAGAGAAAGATCACGGCGTTCCGCTCTCCGAAATACTGGAAAAGGAGACCGAAGATATACCCGGCCAGTATGACCGAAAGGAAAAGCAGGCTTTTGCCGTGAGACTTTTTTGTCTTCAACATCCTGAAAATGGAAAAAGGCCATGCAGCGCCAAAGCAGACGAGCATCAATGCTTCAAAAATATCCGGGTTCATGAACTTTCCTACTTATTCCACTAAAAGGTCCCGCCGCGGGCCTTTGCCTTGAATTTGAAAATGATATAGAACCGGAACGGCGGCGCAGCAAAACGGGCGGCCGGCCGGGTAATATCCTGCCCGATATTTGGCTCTTTGTCTCCTAAAACATTCATGGTGCAACCATGGGAGAAGAAAACAAAAAAGCCACCCACACTACCGATTGATGGCTCCTTGTTTTGCGAATGGGACGGACGCCGGATACGGCCTGTCTTGGGCCGTGCCGACGCAGCACCCATTCATAGAAATACTCAAGGCCTCTTCGAATAAAGAGGCCTTGAGTGGGTAAATGGATGGCGGGGGCGCAAGGCACGACGACTTTGGTATTTACGGAACACTTCTGCCGGCTTACCTTAAAGGGAAAGTCACATTTTCAAACGGCTTTTCTTGCCCGGCGAAAGTGATGATGTCTTCATCTCTGTACGAAATGGCCCACCCCTTCCGGGTTAATTTTTCAATGACTTCCTCGATCGTTAAACCGTGTCCGTATTTTTTTTCCACTGCTTTTCGTTCCGCGTCCGTATTAGCTATTCTGTGCCACTCCATGGCATTTCGCCTATTTCCGCGAATAATGTAAACTATCTTTTCTTGCGGCTCATCCACCTCTTGTTTTTTCGTCACATTGCCTGCGGGAATATTGCTTTTGTCAAAAGGGGCCACTACCGCCTTTCCGGATTCCTCTTTAACGTAAAATGGGCTTTTAGCCCCTAGAACCGCTTTGCCGGAAGGTGGGACGGGAACCTCGCAAGGTTTGGCATCCGGCTCGGTCTTGTTGGGAAGGGAGGAGGTCCTTGCCTTCAGGTTCATCTCAAGTTCCAGGATCTGCTTCCCAAATTGAACAAGCTCATTGTCCCGGGATCTCAGAGACTCCGTCATCTCCTGAACGTTCCGCTCCAATCCCTCGATCTTTTGGGAGAATTCCTGCTCGCGGCTCCGGAGAGTCGAGAGCTCATGCTGGGTTTCCGCCGCGGCCTTTTCAGACTTCCGGACCAGCTCCTCTTTCTCCTGGATGGAACGCTCGACCGCGGAGGTTTTCTCCTTCAGGTTCGTCTCAAGTTCCAAAATCTGTTTCTCGAATTGAGCGAACGTACCGTCCCGGGATCGCAAGGACTCCGTCATCTCCTGAACGTTCCGCTCCAATCCCTCGATCTTTTGGGAGAATT
>CAZPCF010000136.1:0-5649 GCA_964585045.1 uncultured bacterium | reverse complement strand
TCGCATCCCCCACAACCGCACCTGTCGGATAAGCCAGTCCGTGCAGTATGGCCAGTGACTGTTCGCCCGGGTCGTAGATGATACCCTCCAGTTTGATGCCGGATGAGGTGGCAGAAACGGAAGCGTTTTCCTCTCCGGTGAGCGGCACGAAGGGATCACGCCTGTGACCGGAGTCATAGCCAACCCCGGAAGCGGCAAACGAACCCGACGCCAGGATCAGTAGTGCCGCCCCCCCCATAGCCTGCATGACCGTTCTATTTCTTGGCATTTTTCGCCTTTGCTGCCTTCGTCCCCTTCGCCGGCGGCGCGGCCTGGGATGGGGCCTTCAGGATCGCCCAAAGCCTCAGCTCCGAAACGTGCCGGTCCGGCGTTTTTCCTGCCGGCATGATCCCAATGCTTTGTATCCTCAAAAGTTTTTCGTGACCTTCGATGCGGCTTGCCAGAGTGCCAAGATCATGATAACCGCCGTGTACCGTGAATTCACAGCTTCTTGGCTGATACTTTAAATTATAGGGTGACGAAAAAACCGTCTTCTCGGGCAAAGGCTTTGAAGCCAGCACATCCATGCGCGACTCACTCGCCATTTTGGAGATCTGACCCAATAACAAGCCCAGGCTATCCTCTGTGAAAACTTGGTTTTGGGTCTCTTCGATCAGCGAGCCCAAAACCCTTTGTTTCTCTTCCCACTCCGGCCGTTTCTGGCTCAGGGCATTGACCTGGCGGATCTGGGCTTCCATACTTTGAATATCGCGCCGGAGCAAGGGACGCTCGATCCAAGCCGGAATGACCAGAAAAACAACCACCAACAAAAAGCCAACCACACCCGAAAGAACGGCCACACAGGTTTTTTTATCGACACTTTTCACGAATGCTATAACATCGGCGAAGGTCCATTGTTTGAGCATCTTCATGGCTTTTTGGTCGCTCCCCAATCAAGGTAGCCGGCAAAAGCGGTTCCCCCCGTCTTTTCTTTCGCGCCCTTGGTGGTGGAAAACGCGACTGAGGTCCGGGGCGGTAATTTCGTTCTTAGTTGCTGGAAATAGGCCTCGATCTGTTCAATGCCGGTCTGCGTGCGGGACGCCAAGACCACACCTTTTAAGGTCAACCGGCATCCCCCACCTTCCCGCACCAATTTGAGTTCCGTGAGCCATCCCTTCGGGGGGAGGAACTCGCTCACCCAGGAGAGGATCTGGGTCATGGATTCCGTATTAAGCACGTTCTTTTCCAGAAAATCTTTTTCGCCCTTCATTTCGACTTCGATCTTGGTCTCCAGGGCCTTGAGCTGTGCCATCGAAGGATTCACCCTCTCCCATTCCGCCCGCACGCTCTTATAAGCAGAGCGGGCCCTGAGATAGTCCCCGTAGAAAAAAACCGTCATAAGAAGAAAAAGCACCCCTCCCAGAAGGACCAGGGGGATATACGGGACGCGCAATGCGTTCGTCTTCTCTTTCCGGAGCTCTTGGGGTAAAAGGTTGATCTTGATCATTCTTCGCGAAGCCCCAGTCCCAAGGCCACGGGCAAAAGCGCCCCATGGGTTTTGAGAAGTTCAGGATCAACGTCCGGCGCCCATTTCATTTTCGGAAGGACGTCCATGGTCACCACCGGGATGCGCAGTCCTTCGCTCAGGGCCTTCAGGACCATAGGATGAGACACCCCGCCGCTCAGGAAAAGCTGCGTGATGGGTTTCGATTGCCCGGATTGATCGTGGTAGTAGTCAAAAGAAATGCGCAGATCCCCGATCAACCCTTCGAGGCCTTCCCTGATCGCCTGCATCTCCTCGGGCGTCGAAGCTTCATTTTTCTCAAAAAGCTTTTCGATCTTTTCGTCCGTAAGACTGGAACGGGTCTTGAGCCGTTTCTGAAGATCATAGACCCCGTAAGAAATATCACGGACAAAACGGGGCTTTCCGTCCCGGACGATCCCGAGGGTCGAGATCTCGGTGCCGAGGTCTAAGAGACCGGTATGGCCGCCCGCAAAGTCCTGGGGATGGAAATATTCCAAAGCGGCCATCGCCGAAAGAATGTCGACATCCACCACGGACAGGCGGCATTCCAGATTGCGGAAGATCTCGAGCGTCGGCTCCAGTTCCTGCCGCTTGATGACGGCCAGCATCACCTCCATCTTCTCGCCGTCCTCGGCCTTGAAGCCTTCCTCCACCACGCCGAAATCGAGCACCACATCGCTCAGCTCGAACGGGATGTACTTCTCGACTTCGTATTTCATGGCGCTTCGAAGATCTTCGACCTTCATCTTGGGAAAACGGATGAAACGGATCACGACCCCGTGCCCTTTGAGAGCCACGCGGACCCCGTCTTTCTGGAATTTCTTTCCGTCCAGGAACGGTTTGAGGACCAGGGACGGTTTCTGGTCCTGGGAGGCGTTCTTGATGATCTCGATGCGATGGACAAAAAGATGGTCGTGGCGCTTTTCAAGCTCCAGCAGCACCGTCCGCGTACGGCCAAGATCGCAGACGGTGACTTTGGAAATAGTCGTTTTTTTCGGCAAGATCATGGATGAAACGCGGCCGAAAAGACCGGAGAGCCGTTGATTCAACGAAAGAGGCTTGTTGGGATCGCTATTCACCCCGTTAGAGGTCGTTGGACTCATGTTCCTGTCCTCTCCGAGGCGTTAAGAACTGGATCATTCATGATAAGATCTGCACCATTCTCCGGAAGCGCTTTTAAAACTTCCACCGCCTGTCGGCAGGCAGGTATCTCTAACGGGGTTCATAGGTGAGACATTAGCAGAAAATCTTCAAAAAAAACAGTCCCAATTCCTATCAATCGAAGCGAAGCCGAGATTGGGGCTGCCAAAAAAAAACCACCCTGCCGTCTCCGGCAGGGTGGGTCTTAAAAGCACTTCTTTCTGTTCCTTATCGACTAACCGCCAATGGCCGCGCCACCCGAACAACCCGTAGCAGCCGCTGTGATATCCACGGTTCCCTTACCATACACAACACCCGCCTGGTCAATACAGTAGGTGTTTTCCGCAGCCGCCGTCGGCGTCGCCAGCAACGAATACGTTGCGTCGGCACCAAGGAAGGTCATGGTGAACCCGTGCTTGACCCCGCCCTCGGTCCACGAGGAGTCAAGATACGACGGAGCGTTATCCGTAGCTGTCAAGTCCGCGATTGCCGAAGGATAGACCGGAGGATTCTGCGCCGCGCGATAACTTTCGCACGCAGAGCTGAAAGTCCTCAGGTCCGACTTCACGGCACCTTCATTGGCATTGATACGCGCCCGGAGAAGATTGGGAATGGCGATAGCGGCCAAGAGCCCGATGATCGCAACAACGATCATGATCTCCACGAGCGTAAAACCTCTCTTATTCATTTTAATAAACATATACTACCTCCTGTTCCTAGGTTTGCCACTGCCTACTAGTATCCTACACTGGTTCCTATAATACGACAATACCGCTGATAACTAAACTAGTTTTTTTGATATTCGAGTTATATCCCATAACTTTACTAAGCACCGCTGGAGGCCCCTGGGACGATTTTCGCAGGTTTTTCGAGCACTTGATAAAGGGGACAGGCTACTTTATAGGGTGAAGTAGCCTGTCCCCTTTAATTTTCTTAAGTTTTGATCGCCTGGGTGAGCGTCAGGATGGGGAGAAAGAGAGCGACCACAATGCCGCCGATCACGATGCCCAGAAAGGCAATGATGAGCGGCTCGATAAGCGACGTAATGCCGGAAACCGCGGTGTCCACCTGGGTGTCATAAAAGTCCGCGATCTTCGTAAGCATCTCTTCCAATTCTCCGGTCTCCTCCCCGATCGCGATCATACGAACGACCATGGAGGGAAAGATGCTGCTTCTTTCGAGCGGGCCGGCGATGCTTTCCCCGCGCTTCACGGATCCCATAAGGTCCGTGATGACTTTTTCGATCCGGGCGTTGCCCGAGGTTTTGGAAACGATCTCCAGGGCCGCGAGGATCGCCACGCCGCTACGCACGAGCGTTGAGAGCGTGCGCGAGAACTTGCTGACCGCGACTTTCAGAATGATCGGACCGAAGAGGGGCATACGAAGAGTAAAAGAATCCCAGGGCAACCGGCCCAACGGAGAGCTGATGTATTTCCGGAACAGAAAAATACCCCCGCCCAGGGCGGCCAGGATCCACCACCAGTTTACGGCAAGATAATTGCTGACACCGATCAGGATCTCAGTCGGTGCGGGCAGCTTCGCCCCTAGTCCTTCAAAGATCGTTGCGAATTTCGGGATCACGAAGGCGAGCATGAAGAACGTGATCCCAAAGGCCATGATCGAAACGGCCGTGGGATACACCACCGCAGACTTGACCTTTTTCTGGAGCGCGCTGGATTTTTCAAAGTAGTGGGCCACGCGGTCCAGGATCTCCTGCAATTTCCCGCTCATCTCACCCGCGCGGACCATGTGAATAAAAAGCGACGAAAAGACCTTGGTATGCACCTGCATGGCCTCAGAAAAACTTTTCCCGCTCTGCACGTCGGTATGCATCCTCCGGAGAACCAGCCGGAATTTTTCCTTGTCCACCTGGCCGGCCAGGATGTCCAGGGCCTGGATCAAAGGGATCCCTGCCGCGACAAGCGTGGCCATCTGCCTGGAAAAGATCACGAGATCGTCCAGCTTGATCGCCCCGGACTTTCCATGCTGGACCTTGGGGCCCGACCCCTTCTGAACACTTAGAAAGGAGGATCTCTTCTTGACCTGTTCCACGCGAACCACAAGATAGTCCTGCGCTTTCAGCTGGCGGACAAGCTCCTGCGCGTCCTGGGCGTCCTGAACGCCCTTCATATCCTTTCCCGTTTTGTCCTTGACCCAATATTCGAACGATGGCATGGTTTATTCCCGGCTTGAAACGCGAAGCACTTCCTCAAGCGTGGTCACCCCCGCTTTGAAGAGTCCCAGAGCGTTCTCGAAGAGCGTTTCCATACCTTTCTCAACGGCAAGCTGATGAATAACATTACTCGATTTTTTCTGGATCACGAGCTCCCGGATATCCGGGTCCACAAGCAGCACTTCACTCGCACCGGTCCTGCCAAAATATCCCGTCATGTTGCACTTGAGACAACCCTTCCCGCGCAGCGGCTTGATCTCATCCAATTCGGATTTAGAAAGCTTACAGCGAAGCAGGACCTCCGCCGGGATGGTGGTAGGCGCCTTGCAGCTCGGACAGATCTTCCTGAGCAAACGCTGGGCACTAACGCATACAACCGAGGATGCGATCAAAAAGGGCTCCACCCCCATATCCATAAGACGCGTCATCGCGCCGGCGGCGCTATTGGTATGAAGCGTGCTGAACACCAGATTCCCGGTGAGCGCCGCCTTCACCGCGATATCCGCAGTTTCCGAGTCGCGGATCTCCCCCACCAGGATGATGTCCGGACTTTGGCGCAAGATCGCACGCAGACCGCTTGCGAACGTAAGCCCGATCTCCGGTTGCACCTGCGTCTGAGTGATCCCCTCGACCTGATATTCAATAGGATCCTCCACCGTCATCAAATTCTTTTGCGGCGTGTTCAGGGAGTTAAGGATCGAGTAAAGGGTCGTGGATTTTCCGCTACCCGTCGGCCCGGTCACCAGGATCATTCCATAGGGTTTTTTGACCGCCTCGGCAAGGGCGCGGGTCGGTTTCTCCGTAAAACCGAGCTTATCAAGCCCCGACCGGA
>CAZPCF010000135.1:0-5684 GCA_964585045.1 uncultured bacterium | reverse complement strand
AGAAGACCGGTCTGGAGAAGTTTCTCAACCTGCCGGTGATATCGTATGCCGTCTGCTGCTTGGAAAAAAAAACAAACCGTGGAATATACGACAAAATGGTGGCAACGGCAGAACCGATCAGGAAAGAGCGTGCCAGTAAACGGCTCGATGTTCAGGAAAACGTGGGCAAGTTGCTTGACGATGATCTGCCTCCTGATCGACAGGCACACGAACACGGTCCAGTATTCTTCCGCCGGTCATCTTCCGATCCTTTTTAGAAAAGCCGCGGAGGGCACGACCGAGATCCTCAAAGGGGCCCAAAGCCCGCCGCTCGGGCTCATGCCTGAAACGTCTTTTTTCCTCAACACGGCCCATCTGGAAACAGGGGACGCTCTGATCCTCTTCACGGACGGCGTGGTGGAAGCGCGCGACAAACGCGGGAAGGAATACACGATCGAGCGGCTCGCGGAATGCGTGAAAAAGGAAGCCGACTCGGCTGCCGGATACTCTGAGAGGATCTTTGAGGATGTCCGGAAATTCACGACCGGCGCCGATCAGCACGACGACATCACCGCCCTGACGGTTGTGATGCCCTGATAAGACGGCCCACTAGAAAAAGGGGACAGGCATTCATTGACTGCCTGTCCCCTTTTTTATGAGCTATCGGCCATAAGCTGCTTTTGTTTGGCTGCTTAGCAAGAGCGCCGGATCACAAGCTCCGGAGAGAATTTTTTTTGGACCGGTCCTTCGAGTTTTCCTTCGATCAGGCCCAGGATCGTCCGGACCATTTCCGCGCCCATGGTCTCCAAAGGCTGGCTGACCGTTGTCAGAGAAGGCTCCACGGCTTTTCCTTTAAAGATCCCGTCATAGCCGATCACCGCCACCTGCCCCGGACACATGATCCAGCTTTCCCTTAGAGCCCTCAGAGCGCCGATCGCGATGTCGTCGTTAAAACACAGCATAGCTTGAGGGAGAGTTTTGTTATTCTGAATGATATCCATCATCTTAAGGTATCCGTCCTCTTCGAAATAATAGTCGCATTTGCGATAATGCGCCGGGTCGGCCGTCAGTTCATAACGGCCTAAAAGTTCCTGCCAAAGCTTGTACCTTTCCCGCGCATCGATCGAGGCGTCATCCGGCGCGTGGAGCATACCGAT
This sequence comes from uncultured bacterium, assembly GCA_964585045.1. Taxonomy (GTDB): domain Bacteria; phylum Omnitrophota; class Omnitrophia; order Omnitrophales; family Aquincolibacteriaceae; genus Aquincolibacterium. The sequence goes on along the minus strand of CAZPCF010000135.1, from coordinate 4,548 downwards.
CTTGGTGCGGCCCGTATTTTTTAAGTGTTGGAGGCTCTGTTCGACGCCCGAACGATTGTCGCCGTAGATGATATTTCCGGAAAATCCCGTTTCGAAATCATTGATCACGACCGAGGGAATTCCGGCCTTCCGGGCTTCCTCCAGGAAGGGGCGATGGATCGTCCACGTCAGGAATAGAAGTCCTTCCACCGGTTCTTCTGCAAGCCGGTCCTTGGGATCCTCATCCTCCCGCACCGTGATCAATTTCAGCTGATAATCCGTGCCCCGGAAAGCGTCGATGACCCCCGAAATGATCCTGACAAAATACTCTCCCTTGAAGATCTCGCTGGTAAAAGAGGTCAGCAACCCGATCTTTTTACGGCCAGACATGTTTCCACTCCTTTTAATGCATTAAAGATTAAAACGACCGGCGGGGATTTAAGGGACCTTGGGAAAAGAGCGCCGGAGCGTCAGGATGAATTTTGTGCCCACGCCGGGCTGGCTTTCGACATTCACGGTGCCTTGATGCATTTTCGCGGTGCGCGCAACGACCATGAGCCCTAATCCTGTCCCGCGCTTTCCTTTGGTGGAAAAAAACGCTTCAAAAAGCTTCGCCTTCACTTCTTCGCTCATCCCGGAAGCATTGTCCTCAACGATCAGTTCATAGTGTTCGTCATCCTTGATCCGGGCGCGGATCTTGATGCAGGCGCCTTTCTTGCCCTGGCATCCATTTTCCTTTGAATTTTCTGATGGGGAATTGGGCTTGTCATCAAAAGCTTCGAAGGCATTTTTCACGAGATTAAGAAGCGCGCGATAAAGAGAGCGCCCGTCCCCTTCCACGACCGGGAACCCCGGCTCCGCCCCGGCCTTTACATTCTTTTCAGTAACGGTAGCCGGGACGGCCCCGATCTCAACTTCGTTTCGATCGATGGGTATTGGGACCGTTTTAAAATCGAGCTTGATATGATATCCTTTCGCCCGCTCCGCGAGATCGCTTTTCAGCTCGGCTAAGATCACCGCAAGGTCCACCTTTTCGGGCTCCAACTGATAATCTTTCGTCAGGCTCAACATCTCCCAGATGAACCCGTCCATCTCTTTCAATGTTTTGCTCATTTTAAAAAGCCCGGTCGTGAGAAATTTTTTGTTCTTCTCTTTGAGCCCCATGCGGATCATTTCATCTGAAAAACGCGCGAGCTGTATAATGTTCCTGATCTCGTGGACCACCATACCCATGGCCTGTCCGACCGCGGCCAAACGTTCCATTTTAATGTTCTCTTCAAAAAGCAGGATATTCTTGAGCGCGCCGGAGAATTCCGAGGCCAGATCGAACCCGGTCTCGATCTCTTGAGGGGTAAAAACGGGCGCACCGGCCGTTCTTTCAAAACACGCAACCCCCATGACACTGTTCCGGGCGATCAATGGAAGGAACATCCGGTCCTTCAGGGCGCAGGGTTTTCCTCCTTCGAATACTTTCTGCGCCTCAGCGGCAAGGTCTTTCGGAACTTCGGCGACGGACGGAACTGCAGCCTCAAGCAAAAGGGTCTTGTTCCGGGCCGCGAGGAAAAGATAATTCTGCTGTGCGGGGATGAATTGGGAAACGGTGGCCAGAAAGAATTCCGTCAGGACCTTGCTGTCCGTGATCGAGTCGTAAACACGGCCAAGCTCATGCGTCGCCTGGTGAGGTTTTTCGGGAGCGCTCATGGGAAGATACTAATACCGTTCTCCATTTGATTTTAAGGGTCAGCAGCACTTGTTCTCAAATAAAAATTTTAAGGATAACAAGTGCAGTCCAAGTCACCCTTAATAAAAAACAATAAAGACTTGGCCGTATTGTACCGCATACCCCTATAATTTCAATTGTCACGCGGCACTGATCAATCTGTGCAAAGGTTGCAAGCACAGCGAAAGAAGTACGGGGTAAGGCGTAGGGCGCAACACATATCCTGTATTTGATTTATTCGGCGAACCTTATACGCCCTACGCCCTTACGCTTTCTCCTTCACCGCACCATCACATTGCGTAAATGTCACCAATCACATTTACGCAATGTGATTGGTTTTATGACGTACTACATGCTGCTTTAAAACGTCAGATCGATCAGGAAAAGAGCTCCAAGGAGAACGCTTTTTCCCACAGTGTCGGCGGCGAACGGGAACACGATCCCGAAGTGATCGTTGCTGGACACTCCCTCCTCCGCGATCCGGGTCGGCCGCTTGCTGATCTTTCCTAATGTAGCGTCGCCCTTCCGGATATGAAAGGTCTCAGGATCCGTGGGAAGGCTTTCAATGCTGTAAAGAACCTGCCCTCCAGTGCCCAGAACTTGAAAATGCGTTTTTGAAGATCCTTGTTTTTGAACAGAGCCGAGTAAATTCTCGGACGCGTCAAAGATCTCCATCTTATTTGCAAAAAGTCCGGCGTGCTTTTTAAAATAAAGGATCTGCTCCCCCTTCTTGTTGAGGAGATAGATCGTGAACGTGTGGGACTTGCGAAAAACGGCCAGCTCCGAGACAGCCCCGCCCTCCGAGGCCGCGTAATAGACCTCTTCTTCCGAGATATTCGAAAGACAACAAACGGGCTTTAACTTCCAGTTCTCCGGAAGGCCGGAGTATTGTTTCTTTTCGCGCAGGTTAAGCGAATCAAGAGACCTGAATTGTTCCATACTTGCCCCGTTAGAGACAGGAAACGCCGAAGGTGTTTCCGTCTGTGCCTTAATGAACCTTCAAAATTCCATCGGCCGCTATCGCGGCTCCACTTTTTTCAATGCCACCCCCACGGATCTCTGGCGGGGTTAACCAAGCGGCGAAGCCTGCGGAAAATCGATCGCGGTGTCCGCCACATGGTTGACATAATTGGTGAAGAGGTTAAGTACCACCGCCGTGATGATCTCGAGGATCTCCTCGTCCGAACAACCCGCTCTTCGGACCTCCGCCAGTTCCGGATCCGTGATATTTCCACGGTTCGATGAAAGCTTTTTAGTAAATTTAAGGATCGCGTCCGTTTTAGGATCCTGGGACTTGGCCCTGCGGCCCGCTTCGATCTCTTCGGGCGTAAGCCCTGAGAGCTTCCCGATCGCTGAATGAGCCGCGACGCAATAGCCGCACTGATTGTCCTCACCCACCGCAAGCGCGATCTGTTCACGGACCTTGGGAGGCAGTTTGGCGTCGACAAAAGCGCCGCTAAATCCCAAATAGGCTTGAAGCACCATGGGCGAATGGGCCATCGTCTTGAAAACATTCGGAACCCGTCCCATCTTGGCTTTGATCGCGGCTAAAAGTTCCTGGGTCTTGCCTTGCACTTTTCCCGGATCCAAGGGTTGTATACGAGTCATAAAGTTTTCTCCCTTGAAGGTTATGGATGCTACCGCATCCTAAGGTAGTGACGGGTCAAGGCAATCAAAAAAAGCGGCGTGAGTAAAACGCCCGCGAGAGCTTCAAGTGCTGCAACACCACGGAGCCACCCCATCGGGACATAGTCGCCATAACCCACGGTCGTATAAGTCATGATGCTCATATAGAACGATTCAAAAAGATCGATCTTTTGCACAAAGCCACCGGTCAAGACCGTGCCGGAAACATAGTAGCAAAGGGTGCTCAAGATAACAACGGCGCAGGCGATCCCGAAAGTGCGGAACGGCAACTCCCCATAACCCCAGATTACACGGTTCAGAAATCCGAAGATCCAACTAAAAAAAATCGGGATCCGTTCCTTCCAGGAAGTCCTTTGGAGACCGATCGCTCCGGGAACCACCGCCTTCATCTGGGCGAAGGTTCTCCATAGACGCGCGAGCCGGGCGTCCTTGGAACGCCGGTAACAATATGAAAATTTTGTGAAATCCCCTTCCTTTTCATAAAGGATAGCCGCCTCACTGAAAAGTGTCTCTGCATAAGCGTAGTCCCTGGCCTCGAGCGCCTGAAGTGCGGCGGATTCATTGCGCGTGGCGGCATTACGGACCGGTTGCCAGCCGGTGTGGATATTCCAGCATGTCGCGGCAGAAGAAAAGCAGACCGCCGCTTTGAGGGGCTCGCGTGCTTCCTGAAAAAGCTTGGCGGCCTGATCAAAGGTCTGGAACGCCTGGTCGATCTTGCCTTCGCCCCGGAGGCGATGCGCTTCGCGCTCTAAGGCGATCGCTTTTTCGATCTTGGTTTTGGCCGCGCCCGGCGGCCCGGCCTGAGGATCAGGCGAGGGCCGTCCCGCGGCATAGGGCGGCGTGCTGTATTGAGACGTCCTCGTATCCACCCCGTTAGATCTCCTGTTCACTTGTGGCTTTAAATTTTAAGGAGAATACCACGGTCCTATCCTTCTTGAAGTTTCCTGCATTATTTGGATTGAGGGATCTAACGGGGTCCATGGTCCCAATACCTTTCAATTTTTGCGAAACAGAAATTGGGGCCATCCCAACTACCCTCTATTATAAAAAAATCCAAAGTTGGGATGGCGGGTATTCTACTCTCTTTCGCACGACGCGCAACGGTCAACGTTCAATGAAAAGCTTTCACGTTGCGCTTTGCGCGTTGCGCGATCATTGCCAGGCCTCGCGGCGAAGAAGGGCTTTGCGGTAGACGTCTTCAT
>CAZPCF010000134.1:0-5774 GCA_964585045.1 uncultured bacterium | reverse complement strand
TCGGGGGTAAAAGCGAAACCACGATCGCCGACACCGCGGGACACCACATGAGGCAGAACATCAAAAGTACCGGCGAAAGCCCCAGAGCTTTCGAATGAATGAGGGCGTAGTACCCCACCGCGCTGAGGAGGAATGTGAGGATCACATAAAGAAAGATCTTTTTCATAAGCGGCTCTGCCCTTCCTTGAATAGTTTCTCGTCTATAGCCGTCCCCGTTCCCTTCCGGTTCAACGGCCAATGCGGGCCAACCTCTTCCCCGACAGAAGATTGGCTTCGATGTTCTCGAGCGACACGCCTTTTGTTTCCGGCACAAAAAGGAAAAGGATCGCGATAAAAAGGATGTTCAATCCCCCGTACAGCCAGAAGGTGTTGGCGGAACCCAGCCCGTTGAGCATGGTCAGGAACGTCGCGCCCACCACGGCGTTGCACAACCAGTTACTGGCGGTGCTGGCGGTGACCCCGATATCCCTCGCGCGCAACGGGTAGATCTCGGAACACAGGATCCAAATGACCGGCCCGGCACTCATCGCGAACCCGATAATGAAAACAAGCAAGGCGGCGATGGCAAGATAATGCATCACGGCCTGCGTCATCCCGATATGGAACAGGAACCCCAGCGTCCCCATGCTGAGCCCCATCACGCAGAAACCGATGAAAAGGATGGGCTTGCGGCCGAGTTTGTCAACGAAGGCGATCGCGATGAACGTGGCCAGCACGTTGATCAAGCCGACCAGCACCGTTCCCCACATTTGTTCCACGGTCGACTCAAAGCCCGCGAGCGCGAAGATCTTCGGCGCGTAATACATGATCACATTGATGCCCGTGAACTGCTGGATCGCCTGGAGCCCGATGCCGAGCAGGACGGCCTTGAAAAAATACCGGTTCTTGAAAAGCAGTTCGAGCCCCTTTTGTTTGTTCTCGAGTGTCTTTTCGATCTCAAGGATCTCCTCCGCGATCTCGTCCTCGTACCTCAGCTTCTGAAGGGCCCTCGCCGCTTCTTCCCTGCGGCCCACCAGGATGAGCCAGCGGGGGCTGTTGGGCAGCATTAAGATCCCAAGGAACATCAGCGTCGCCGGGACCACCAACACCCCGAGCATTACCCGCCAGTGTGCGCCATAACTTAGAAAAGTGTCGCTCAGGTACGCCGTCAGGATCCCGATCGTGATCAGCAGTTGGTACATGGAGATGAGTGCGCCGCGGATCCGCGTCGGCGCCATTTCCGAGAGGTAAAGCGGCGCGGTGAAGGACGCGATGCCGACCGCCAGACCAAGGAAAAGACGGACCCCGATCAACATCGCGGGGCTTGTAGCGGCCGCCGAAAGCGCCGACCCCGCGGCAAAGACCACCGCGCTGACAAGGAGCGCATGTTTTCTTCCGTAGTGACGGGAAATAAAACCGCTTCCGAGCGTTCCGATAAAGGCGCCGAGAAGGAGCGAGCTGACGATCCATTCCTGCATTTCGGTGCCCGCGCCGAATTCTTTTGCGATAAAGGGAAGCGCCCCGGAAATGACCCCGATGTCCAGGCCGAAAAGCAGGCCCGCCGTCGCGGCAATGAAGGAAACCCCGTAGACCGCGGTCTTGCACCGCCGGAGTTTTTTAACCTCTTCGATCACCCGCTTGTCCTGCCCGGGAATACTTTCATTCATAGAACTTCTCCTTTTTCAGGTTTTTGCATTGATCCGCCGGCCGTCACCTGGGGCGACGGGCACCCGCTTTCCCGTTCTGATCAGCCAAGGTCCGAGATCGCGTTTTGAATGGCGCTTTGGGCTTCCGCTGCGGCCTTTTCGGCTTTCCTTGCGTTGTACTGCGCCTCTTCTAAAACGAAGGTCTCATAAGCCTTGCGCGCATAGAGAGCGGCCTCCGAAGCGGAATTTGCGGCATTGTTTAAATTATTCCGGACACCGTCTGTGTCCGCTTGCACGGTGAACGGGCTGAAAAACAAAAAAATGGCAACGGCCAGAAAGATCTTTTTCATAAATCATCGAGCTCCTTTCTGAACAGCCTTTTGCAAAAAGAGGGTCATTTGCCCGCGTTCGCCTGGCTTAGGGCCTTCCCTAATTTCTTCAGGCCCGCGGAGCAGTCCCATTTTTCAAGCTTCACTTCAATGAAAGCCAGCTCCCTGGGATGATCCGCGGCTTTCTTCAGGGCATTTTCCAGATCGCCCTCGGTCCTGACTTCGCAGCCCCATCCGCCGCCGAACACTCCGGGCAGAAGATGGTATTTCCACATCTGGATATCATTGTACGCGCCGTCGTTGATCACGCGCTCGATCGTGTACCCGTCGTTATTCATCAGGAAGATCACCGGGCCCAGCTTTTGGCGGACTATCGTCGAGACCTCCTGCGCGGTCATCTGGAAGGCGCCATCCCCGACAAAAACCACGGGCCTTCTTTCGGAAGCCGCGAGCTGGACGCCCAGGGCCGCCGGAACGGAATAACCGATGGAAAGATAGAACGCCTGGCCGATATATTCCACGCCCTCGGGCAGAAAAAGCTCCGCGGCACAAAAAAGAGAATCCCCGGCATCGGCGATGATCACATGGCCTTCGCCGATGAACCGGTTGACCCTTTCGTAAAAGCGCGCGAGGCTGATCTTTTGTTCCGGGACCGGCCTGAAATCTTTTTTGCAGAGTTTTGAGGGGTGTTCGATCTTCGAGAGATCGGGACTACTTTTTTTCAGCTTCGCCCGTAAACCGTTGATAAAATCCCGGAGGCTCAACTGTTCATAAATATGGTGTTTGACGCGGACTTTGTCGGAATTGGCTACGATCATCCTTGAAATGTCGAGCCTGGCCGTTCCCACCCCAAAGTTCACATCGGTCATCAGCGCGCCGAGGCTGAGGAGCACGTCCGCCTCTTCGACCGTCTTGCGGGCTCCTTCCAAACCAATCGATCCGTTATAGACCCCGCAGAATTGAGGATGTTTCTCCGGGATCACGGTCTTCCCCAGCAAGGTCGTGGCAAAAGGATATCCGGAGTGGTCAACAAGTTCCTGGAGATCGCTACGGATCCCGAGCCGGTGGACCTCGACGCCGGCAAGGACCGCCGGGGCCTTGGCCTGCTCCAGCATGCCGGCCGCTTCGCACACAGCTTCTTCGAGCGCCGCCGGGTCGCTTGGGATCACGGTATCGGCCGAAAAGACTTTCGCGGGCGCTTTGCAGGGCTGCGTCACGATGTCCGTGGGGATCTCAATATAGACAGGACGCCTGAAGCGGAGACATGCCGCGATCGTTCCATCGATCTGCTGCGGAGCTTCTTCCGGGTTGAGCAGGACCGCTGATGCCGCCGCGATCTTTTTATAGATATCGGGCTGCAGGTTCAGGTCTCCGATCGTGTGGTGCAAAAGGTGGTGCTGCCGGTGCTCCGAGACCTTGGGCCCGCCGCTGATAATGATGAGCGGCACCCTTTCCGCGAACGCCCCGACCGCGGCATTCAAAAGGCTGAAAGCCCCGACCCCGTAGGTCACGCAAACGGCCCCGATCCCGTTCAGCCGAGCGTAAGCATCCGCGGCATAACCGGCGTTCAGCTCATTGCAGTTCCCCACGACATGGATCGGGCTTGCTTCCAGGTCATCAAAAAAACGCAGGACATAATCGCCGGGAACGCCGAAGATATGTTTGACGCCCGCTTGTTCCAGGCGCTTTGCCAGATATTTCCCTACGGTCATCGTCTCCACAAAGGCCGCTCCTCGTTAAGGGACCGGATGCCGTCCGGTTCACACCACGCTTCCGCTGCGGTGCTTATTCGCTCTTCTTTTTACAGCAACAGCATGAGCAAAGATTATAGAGTGCCGCGAAAATAAGGCCGCCGATGGTGCCATCCAGAAAAGCTATGGCCGTCAGGATCAGCACCGAACCCAAGGAAGCCGTAGCGGGATGCCAAAGATAGACCGAGCCCATCCCCTCAAGGAACATCTGCCCGTAACCCGGAAACACTAAATTCAACAGCCCGACGATCAACAGTGCGCTCGCCCATAAAATGCCCCCGGCCAGGGCAAAAGCTTTGACAGATAATTTTTGTGTCTCCATAGGACCCTCCTTGTTCTATTTTTAGAGATCGAACGGTACTGTTTTAATTCACCCTTTCAACGCGGACAGGGTCGCCGGCACGGACATTACGGAGGACTTTGGGATCGCCTTCGAGTTTGCCGAGGATGTTGCAGGGATCAGCCAACCGGCACTCGGGACCTTTGGAGACAGGCGTGGGACCGAACGGGAGCGCAAGGCAATGGCCCTGGGTCCAGAAACAAACCGTGCCGGGATCCACCACCTGCCTGGCGTCCGCTTCAAGGCCCGCGCTCACGGGAACGGGGAAATAAACCTCCTGCTCCCACGTCTCGGCCCCGGACCCCATGGGCAGCGCCTCCCAAACTTTTTTCGCCGTAGGCGTTTCTTTTAAATCCGCGAAGACTTCTACTTTTCCGATCCTGATCTTGATCCTCATAAGCGTTCCATCATCCCGATGAGTTTTCTCGTCTTAAAAGATGGAGAATATCAATATCCCGAACGAGGCCGCGATCAATCCCATCAATCGCACCACAAGGCCCGGCATTTGGCTGACCCCTTCCACGAACGCCTTCAGTTTTTCGATATCCGCGGCGAACACCGCGATCCCGCTCACCAGGAGCATGACCCCGAGAGCCACGGCCCCGGTCGGCACCGGGCTCTTCGACGCGGTCAGGAGGAGGACAAGCCCCACCACTCCCCGGCCCACGCCGGCGTAATAGAGCCGGTTGCCCTTTTGAATGAATTCGAAGACTTTCTGACTGAACTGCGGCGCCGCGAAAATAGCGAGCCCAAAAGCCGCGATCACCATTGCAATGAGTTTGACCAGGATCACCATTTTATCCTCCTTAGATTGTTAGTCCGGACCGTTCGCTCACAAATGTTATCTCATCATTCATACAACATACGCCATCACACCCCAGGGACGGCTATTCCTGACACATTCACCTTTCGCCTTTTTCGCTAGGATTCCCCCATGATCTGAACAACGATGCGGCGTTTGCGCGGCCGATTATCAAACTCCGCCAAGACCACCTGCTGCCAAGTGCCGAGGGCGAGTTGCCCGTCGTCGAACGGAATCACGAGCGAAGGCCCCTGAAGGAGCGCGCGCAGGTGACTGAATCCGTTGGCATCGCCCCACGTGGCGTCGTGCGCGTACCCCGTCTTCCGCGGGATGAGCCGTTCATAGAGCGCCCGGACGTCTTTCACCAGGCCGGGCTCATACTCGAAAGTCGCGATCGCGGCCGTGGAGCCCACCACAAAGACGGTCAGACTCCCCTTTTTCAGGCCGGATCTTTTCAAGATGGCCGTGACCTCTTGCGTGATATCGATAAGATCCGGATCACCTTTCGTATCAACCGGGATATCTTCGTTGATGATCTTCATCGCTGCTCCGCAATTCCGCATCATGCCCGAAAGAGACCGCTCTGCTAAAAACCAAAAAGAAGGCGACCTTTTTTATTTGGGTTTGAAGGAGCTGAGGTCGAAGGCCTTCCATTCTTCATACGGCGTACGCGAAAGAAGCGTCGCGACCACCTCGCCGGGGTCCTTATCCTGGAAGAGCATATTGTAGACCTCTCCCATGATCGGCAGCTGCAGGTTTTCGCGCTCGCAAAGCTGGTGCACGCTCAAAGAAGTGTCCACGCCCTCGGCGACCATGACCATTTCCTTGAGGATATCCTTGATCTTCCGGCCCTTGCCGAGCTCGCGGCCCACATGAAGGTTCCGTCCGTGTTTTGAGAAACAGGTCGTGATGAGGTCCCCGATCCCG
>CAZPCF010000133.1:0-5783 GCA_964585045.1 uncultured bacterium | reverse complement strand
TTGGTCTCCACCCCTTCCGCAACGACTTCCAGTTTTAAACTGTGCGCCATGGAAATGATGGCCTGGGTGATGGCCTGGTCATCGAGATCGGTAGTCACATCGTTCACGAATGACTTGTCGATCTTAATCGTATCGATGGGGAACGTCTTCAGATACATCAGGGAAGAATAGCCGGTCCCGAAATCGTCGATCGAAATATGCGCCCCCATATTCTTGAGCCGCTTTAAGGTCAAGGTGGTCTCCTCCAAGCGGTCCATGATCGTACTTTCCGTCAGTTCAAGGTCCAAGTCCTTAGGGTCGATGCCGCTTTTTCGAATGGTATCCCCGACCATATCCACCAGGTTGGCGTAGTGGAATTGACGGGCTGAAAGATTCACGGAGATCCGGAAAGATTTGAAACCCTGCCGGTCCCAAAGCTTCCTCTGCTCGCAGGCCGTCTTCAGGACCCACTCCCCGATCGGATGGATAAGCCCCGTCTCCTCCGCGATCGGGATAAATTCCATCGGAGGAATGAAACCGAGGTCCGGATGCTGCCAGCGGATCAACGCCTCCGCCCCGATCGTTCCCCCGGTGCGGAGATCCAATTGGGGCTGATAATAAAGCTGGAACTCCTTGCGATCCAAGGCACGGCGAAGACTGTTCTCGAGAACGAGCCTCTCAAAACTATTATTGGCGATGGAGGATGAAAAAAGTTGGAACCGGTCTTTGCCCCGCTCTTTGGAGATGTGCATGGCCGCATCGGCATTCTTGATCAGGATATCGCTTGTTTCCCCGTCGTTGGGAAAGATCGCGATGCCGATACTGCAGCTTGTGAAAAGCTCATGTTCGTTGATCAGGAAGGGCGACTTGAAAGCTGTCAGAAGCTTATTGGCAACGTTCTCCGCGTCCTCGGTCTTCGCCACCCGCGGCAACAGGATGATAAAGGCTCCCCCGCTGATGCGCGTTACGGTATCGGAATCAAAAAGCACCTTCAGAAGCCGCACGGAAACCGCCTTGATCAATTGGTCCCCGATGGGATGCCCCAGCGTATCGTTAATGCGTTTGAAATGGTCCAGGTCGAGAGCCAGCACCGCTCCGCTCTCCTTCTTGCGGCGAGCCGACTGGATCGCCTGGTCCAGGCGGTCGACGAAAAGCTCCCGGTTCGGCAAATTCGTCAAAGCATCGTAATAGACCAGCTGGTTGAAACGTTCCTTCTCTTTGGTTTGCTCCGTAACGTCTGAGATAACACCGTCCACGTGAATGACCTTGCCGTCCCCATCCCGGACGGCACGCCCATGATCATGGACCCAACGGAAATCCTTGTTGATGTGGCGGATACGATAATTCACACTGAACATAGCCCCTTCCCGCACCGCCTTCTCGAGCGCGTCCTGCAGGAGCGGGAGGTCCTGCGGCAGGACTTTTTCAAAATAAGTGGCAATGCTCTGTCCCATGAATTCAGCGGCCGGGAGACCGGAGATGCTCTTGATAACGTCGCTGATAAACTCCATTTTCCATTCCTTGGACCCCGACAGGGTGTAACGATAAACCGCGCCGGGGATGTTCGAAACGAGGCTCCGGAACCTTTCATCTTCATCCTGGATCATCCGTTTGGAACGCTCGTTCTCCTGATAATATTTTTGCAACTGGGCCTGGCCCTGATTGCGGCCGATGGCATAACAAATGCTTTTAACCAAAAGTTCACGGTCAAAACTTCCCTTGGTCAAATAGTCCTGGGCCCCCCGGGCGATCGCTTGTGCGGCAAGTTCATCATCATCGACCGCGGTGAGAATGATGACCGGGACCGAAGGAAATGCTTTATGGACCGAAAGAAAACTATCAAGCCCCTCGCTGTCGGGAAGCATCAGATCCAAAAGCACCACATCAATATCGCCTTCCCCAAGACGCTCGAGGCCGGATTGCATGTGTTTGCTGCGTATGAGTTCGAAGGAAGGATTCCGGTTCAGAGACAGGCGTTCGTTCACAAGAATGAAGTAATTCGGATCATCCTCAATGACCAGAACCTTGAACGCTTTTTTTTCCATAAAGGAACCACCTTTTCAAAATCGTCATCTTATAGCAATGAATCAATATTTTACATTCCATTACCCTCGTCATTAGTGTAACACAATAATTAAAACATTCAAGAAACTCGCATTAAATTTTTTAAAATATTTATCTTTTAACATCAATAATGCTTACGCTAGCTAAAATATGTGTAGCAATGCTATAAATTGATATAAATGATAGTTATTGCTATACGATTATGCTATTTTTTTAATATAGTACTCTTCTTTTTTAAATAAGTATGTGTTAGGGTTCAGTTAGATAGAGGAACAGGAAAGGATCCCTAGAAATGAACCAGAATGAAAAAAGCCTAGCGACGGGGTTTTCCGTGAGATGGCTGATCGATCTGATCATCATAACTTCTCTTATGTCCGTGCTGAGCATTCCTACATTGCTGGCACGCGAGGCCCAAACCTCAGTAACAGTAAATGATCAGGCACAGCCTGCCACCCCGGCGATGGCAACCCCTGAGCCCGAGAAAGCCATGACGCGAACGCTAGCAAATAATTCACCGGCAAGTTCGGTCGATTTTTTGATGGAGGAGCCCCCGCTGACACAAAGCACCCTCATGGACGCCACGTCACCGATCACCGTGCCGGAACCGCTGCCGGTAAGCAATGCGGTCCCCTCACCCGTCACGCTCGAGGTCCTGCAGGGCACGGTGCTTGAAAAGACCGACGAGGTGGCCATGCTTGTTTCGGAACAATGCTCTCAAAACGGCAGCGCGGCTGAAGGCATGAACTCTTGCGCGCGCGTTTATTCGAACGGCCACCGCGCCACGGTCCTCACCCAAAATGCGGCGGAAGGCGATGAATTAAAGCACCAAACGGTCATTGAAGAATTTGACGCGGACAATATCCTTCTTTACAGAAAGACCATCCGTCACCGCGTGGATTACAATTACCTGGACGGCCAGAAAGCCAAGGAAAAAGAGCTTTTTGATATCATCTATCAGCCGGCAGGCAAAAAAACCACGCGGGAGCTCATGGTCTATGAGTATTTCCTCGATACGGGCAAGACCAAGGCCCTCTCCTGGACCCAGTACAAGCAGATCGCGGACGAACCCAGGGCGGAGCTGGTTTATCACGCCGTGTTGCGCTATGGCGATGACGGAAGCCCGGACCGGGGGCTTGCCGAAATGTGGGATCACGGAAAAAGGGCCGACACCTTCATGAACTGGAGCCGCCGTTCAAAAGGCTTCGCGACGCTGGACCCGGAGGCTTGGGGGCAGTGGGAAAGCTGGATCCAGAACGTGTCGTTGCAGGCTTATTTACCCTAACTTCAGACTCAAAGCCTAAAGGGGACAGGCTGAATTAACTTATAATTCAGCCTGTCCCCTTTTTGTTCGCAAAAAATGGTGGGGAGTAATGGATTCGAACCATTGAAGGCTATAAGCCAACAGATTTACAGTCTGTCCCCTTTGGCCGCTCGGGCAACTCCCCGTGATACGAGTTGATAGGACACAGGATCTAGCGATTAGAAAAACCGCTTCATCCTATAAACTATCTCCTATCATCTAAACCCTAAAAAGCAGCTGGTGGAGGGATTTGGCGCCTTCGTTACACTTCGGTCGGCCAACCGCACTTACAAACATGACATCTGTCATGTTGGTGAACAAGTGCTCCCTTCAAATCCATCCCAGCTTAAAACAAGCTGGTGGAGGGATTTGAACCCCCGACCCGCTGTTTACAAAACAGCTGCTCTACCCCTGAGCTACACCAGCATTGATTCTCATTAATAAAAGAATCCAGGGTAATCAGTACAGTCCTGGTCAACCTTTAATAGTCTGTCAAGACCAGGGTAGCAAGGTGCGACATTGTACTAGAAAGAGCTGGAAAAATAAAGCAACCCTGGAAAACAAAAAAGGCCCATTCTCGCTTTCGCCCGCTTGCTGGCGAGGCCTGCAAGAAAGCGCGAGGGCCTTTTTGCTTGCAGAAACTTTTAGACAGCTTTTTTCTTGCCTAGGAGGAAATACAGGATCATACCGACGACCGGTAGGATCAGGATCAAAAGGATCCAGAGAAGTTTCTTTCCCGTGGATACCGAGCTTTTGAGGCAATCCACGATGGCAATGATGTCTAACACCAGAATCGCCAAACCAAGAAGTGTTTTCATGAGCATTCCCCCCCTTTTTTTAAATGACCGTTAAACACTAAAAAAAAGCACCCCGAAAAACCCCATGGCCGCTCCCAAGATGGCCTCCGCTCTTTCAAACGTGCTTGGCGGGGTCCTGTGACGCATACAAAGGGTCTTTTCCCGAGACCTTGCGCTTGAAAAGACGCTGTGGACCAAAAGGCTTCATCATGATCAAAATCGCCGGCATGACCAGAAGCGAACAAATGAGGGCCAGAAAGATCGTCAGACTCGTCAGCACCCCGAAATGGACGGTAATGCGGAAACTGGCACATATGCTCGAGGCGAACCCCATGCACAGGATCAGGGTCGAGACCACCATCGACTGGCCCATATTACGGTAAGTGTGATGAAGCGACTGGATATAATGAGAACGGTGCTGGAATTCCTTCCGGAACCGGTAAAGGAACTGGATCGATGCATCCACCACAAGCCCCAGCACAATGCTCGCGATCATCGCGGTCGCGGTTGAAAGCTCGATCCCGGCGAAGCCCATGATCCCGTACACCGCAAGGATCGGGATAAGGTTGGGGATGGCGGCTAAAAGCCCGAGCGGGACGGACCTGAAGATCAGGATGATCACGATCAGGATGGATGCGAACGCGAACGCGAAACTTTGGGCCTGTTCCTGGACCAGGCTCTTTGCGATCTTTCCCAAGAGCACTACATTTCCCGTCAATTTATATTCGAAAAAATCGCTCAGGTGGTCCTGGAGATATTCCCGTACCCTTTCCTCCAGAAGCGCTCCCTGTGTCGTCCCGATCGCGCGCATACGCGCCTCCATGCGCACCTCTTTAAAATCATGCGACACTAGCTTCCAAAGCTCCGGATCGTTCGAATGGGCCAACCCCTTAAAATAGAGATTCAGCACCTTGGGATTCCTCGGGATCCGGTAGGCTTGGGGGTCGTCCTCACGCGCCTCATTGATCTTTTTGACAAGTGTCGTAATGCTGTTGACCTTTGCGATCCCGGACTCGCTCTCCAGATAGGTCTTGAACTGATCCAAAAGATTCAGGGCCTTCGCATCCACCATGCTTTCCCCGTCTTTGCGCCGGAACACGAACCCGAGCGAATAAACGCCGGTGAGGCGTTCGTCGATGAACCGTGTCGCGATCGCAAGCGGCAGGTTCGGCTTCATCTGCTTCACAATGTTCGTATCCACCTCAAGCTTTTGGACCCCTTGGGACGAAAGGACCAGCACAAGCCCCGTCACGATCAGGATCCACCATTTCCAGCGAAATTCGAGCTTCTCGAGGAACCCCAGTAAGACACGATTGAAAAAATGCCCTTCATTGGAGACGTTCGGGTCCACCGGCCGGTATGGGAGCATAGGAAGAAGTAAAGTTGTCATCACGAGCTCGACAATATAGGAATAAAAGGTCCCAAGTGCCGCATAGATCCCGAAACTCTGGATGGCTGGGATCGGGCTCAGCGCGAGTGAACTGAACCCCAGGACTGCCGTGAAATGCGTGAGAAAACACGGCATCCCGAGCTGCTGGATCGTCACGTTCACCGCCTCTTTCGTGCTCTTATGATGCGGCCTGACCTCAAAAAAGAGATTGATCAGGTACAAATACAACTTGCGATGAGAGAAGAACGTGTTG
>CAZPCF010000132.1:0-5809 GCA_964585045.1 uncultured bacterium | reverse complement strand
CGTGATCCGTGACAGGATCCCGAACGGCAAGGCCCAGATCTCCGGGAATTTTAAAGCCTCGGAGGCCAGCGATCTCGCGCTCGTGCTCCGTGCCGGCGCGCTGCCCGCGCCTGTAACGGTTGTTGAAGAAAGAACGATCGGTCCGAGCCTCGGAAGAGATTCCATCGATAGCGGCATTCGCGCGAGTCTTTTCGGCGTGCTTTTCGTGGTCGTGTTCATGCCGGTTTACTATCTTTTCTGCGGGTGGATCGCCAACCTCGGGTTGCTTGTCTATATCATTCTTGTAGCAGGCGGTATGGCAACGATGGGGTCGACCTTGACCCTCCCCGGCATCGCGGGCTTCATTCTGTCGGTCGGGATGGCCGTCGACGCGAACGTCCTGATCTTTGAAAGGATGCGCGAAGAAATAGCGACCGGGAAGACCGCGCGCGCCGTAGTGTCCGCCGGTTATCACCGCGCCCTTTCGGCTATCCTTGATTCAAATGTGACGACTTTGATCACCTCGCTTTTGCTTTTCATTTTCGGGACCGGGCCGATCCAGGGATTCGCGGTAACGCTCTCCATTGGTATCGTCGCCAGTATGTTCTCTGCGATCTTTGTGACGCGCGTCATTCTCGACCGTGTCGTTAAAACGGATCCGAACAAGATCTTTAAGATGCTTCAGCTTTTCAGGAATCCCAACATCGCGTTCCTGAAAGGCCGTTTCTGGGCCTACGGATTTTCCGCGATCTGTTTGGCGCTCGGGATCTTCGCCTTTACGATGCGCGGCCAGGAAAATTACGGTGTGGAGTTCACGGGGGGTACGCTGGTCCAGGTGGGTTTCAAAGGGGCCGTGGACCAGGCGAAATTCAGGTCCGAACTTGCCAAACAGGGATTCAAGTCTTTCACGCTTCAGCGATTCGGGGATTTGAACGCCCACCAATACATTGTTAAAATGGCCGAAGGGAATCCCTCGAACGTGGGAGCGGCGGCGGAAGCTACCGCCGGAAAGGGAGCTTCCGAGATCCTCAAGGTGGATCAGATCGGGCCTTCGGTAAGCGGCAGTCTTCGTGACAAAGCGTTCTGGGCCATTGTTTGGTCATGGCTTGGGATCCTGATCTACCTGGGTTGGCGCTTTGAATGGAAGCTTGCAGCGGCGGCCGTGGTCGCCCTTGTTCATGATTCTCTGTTTGCCTTTGGTGTTTACGCAATCAGCGGTCGTGAGATCAATTTGGCGACCATCGCGGCGCTCTTGACCATCATCGGTTTTTCCGTCAACGACACGATCGTGACATTTGACCGGATCCGGGACAATGTCAAGCTGATGCGAAAAACGCCTTTTTCGCAGATCGTGGACATGAGTATCAACCAAACGCTGAGCCGGACCGTTTTGACGACCTTGACCGTGCTGTTGGGGGCCCTGTCGCTCTTTTTCTTCGGGGGGCCTGCGATCGCGGATTTTGCGTTCATCCTGATCATTGGCTTCATGATAGGGACGTACTCCTCCATCTTCGTGGCTTCGGCTTTGGCGGTGGACTGGAAAGCCCATAAGTAAGCGTTAAGCGGCAAGCGTAAAACGTTAAGTCGTTTTCTTAACGCCTAGCGCTTACCGCTTTTCGCTGAGTATCTGCCCATGTCTCAGACATCAAGCCCTGATCGTTTTTCTCCCACCTTCCGTAAGCTTTTGGCCCGGCGTGGTTTCACAGACGGCCGTGCGATCGAAGCTTTCCTTTTTTCCGATCTTGCTGCTCTTCACGATCCTTTTCTTATGAAGAACATGGGGGAGGTAAAAGCCCGCATCGAAACAGCTGTTCATGCCCGGGAAAAGATCCTGATCCACGGCGACTACGACGTCGACGGGATCACCGGTGTTGCGATTCTGGCCAGGACGCTCGAAAAACTCGGCGGCGAGTACACGACCTTCCTTCCGGAGCGCGAACGTGACGGCTATGGTGTGAGCGGAACGGCGATCCACCGGGCGCGGGAGCAGGGAGTGGGTCTCATTGTCACGGTCGACTGCGGGATCACGGCTAAAAAAGAGATCGAGATCGCCCGCTCTCATGGCATGGATGTGATCGTGATCGATCATCACCGTCTGCCCTCTGACGGACTGCCCGATACCCATCTGATCCTGAACCCGCTTCAGGAAGATTGTCCTTATCCCTTTAAAGATCTTTCGGCTGCGGGATTGGCATTCAAATTGAGCCAGGTTCTGACCGGAAATGCGGCGTTCGAGCATCTGGATCTGGTGGCGCTTTCCACGGTGAGCGACATCGCGCCGCTTGTGGGGGAGAACCGCATTCTCGTAAAAAAGGGTCTGGTCATGCTTTCGGAACGGAAAAATCTCGGTCTTCGCGCGCTGGCGGAGGTCGCCAAGATGAAAGCCTCCCAGGTCAATACAGGTCATGTCGGTTTTATCCTTGGGCCTCGGTTGAACGCGGCAGGGCGCATGAGTTCCGCAGATACGGCGCTTCAACTCTTGCTGACCCAAGTGCCCCGTGAAGCGGAAAGTCTTGCGAAGATCCTGGAAGAGGAGAATAAGGCCCGCCAGCGTTCCGAACGTGAGACCACGCAGGAAGCGATGCGTAAAGTCGAACAAACCATCAATTTCAATCGCGAGCGCGTGATCGTGGTCGAAGGGTCCGGGTGGCACCGCGGCGTGATCGGGATCGTGGCATCGCGGCTCGTGGAAAAATATGAACGTCCAGCGGTCGTGATCTCAGTGGAAGAAGGCGTGGGGCGAGGATCGGGCCGTTCCATCAAAAGCTTCCATCTCTTCAACGCGCTTCGCTCTTGTGAAACGGTCCTCGAAGAATTCGGGGGACATGCGCAAGCGGCCGGACTTACGGTCACGGAAAAAAATATTCCGAAGCTGCGCGAAAAGATAAACGCCTTTGCGTTCGAGCATCTTCCTCCGGAAGAATTGCGGCGGCATGTCGCCGTGGATATGGAATTGGAGCTTAAGGAGTTGACGGGCCAGTTTCTTGAGGAGCTTGAACTTTTGGAGCCGCACGGAGTCGGAAATCCGAGGCCTGTTTTTCAAACCGACGCTCTTCGCTTAAAGTCCAAGCCCCGGCGGCTTTATGGTGAAACTTATGAGATAGTGCTAACGGACGATACCCAGAACTATCAGGCCCATCTCAGTGAAAAGCAGATGCTTCTCTGCGAGACTTCCGGACCGGGGACGCGTTTTGAGGCGGCCTACTCCATAAAGACGAAACAGTGGAACGGCATGAAGACGCTCGTTCTGTCTGTGAAGGAATTCAGGGAGAAGCTTCCGACGCCCTGTTAAGCAGCGGCGGGGGCGACGTAAGAGCGGCGGGAGGGCGCTTTTTTGACTTTTCCGGCCTTCAAACAACTTACGCAAACATTGATACGGCGCACGGTTCCATTCAGAAAGAGGACTTTCACCCTCTGGAGGTTCGGATAGAAGCGGCGACGCGTAATACCGGAGATCTTTTTACCGATGCCGCCGGTCTTTTTTGCGAGACCGCGGCGAACGATCGAATTACCGGTCAAAGGCTTCTTTTTGCAGATAGCGCAGGTTTTCATAAGGCGCTCATTATATGGAGGAGATGTTTCTTGGCAAGCGGTTTTTTCTGATGTATACTCCCCCCGCTTCGGTTCTCTTATACGTATTTTCCACTATCAAACTAAGAAGGAGTTCATTATGGCAAAGTTGGCGACGAAATGCTCTTCCGGTACGAGCACCTGCAAAAAGACCTTCGACTTCAAGTTCTATGCTCCCCAAGCCAAAAAAGTAGGGCTCGGAGGTGATTTCAATAACTGGAAAGCGGACAAGAACCCTCTCAAGAAGGACGCGACCGGGAATTGGAAGACGTCCCTCAAGCTCAATAGCGGGCGTTATCAGTACCGCTATCTCGTGGACGGGGTCTGGCAGAACGCGCAGGAGCCGGTCGAATGCGTTCCGAACGCTTTCGGCGGCTGGAATTGCGTTATCGAAGTTGCGAAGTAAGACGACGCGTTCTTAGTTTTCCTTGAAGATCCTTTTCATCAGTTCCGAAATGGCCCCCTTCGTCAAGACAGGGGGTCTCGGGGATGTTGTCGGTTCTCTCGCCAGCGCGGTTCGCGCCCTAGGCCATGAAGTATCGGTCTTCTTGCCACGCTACCGCTCCATCGACATCCAACAGTGGGAACTCGAAACCGCGATCGATTATTTCGAATTGATCGTCGGCAATCAGCTCGAGGCCACGCGCGTCTTCATGAAAAAACTCGACAACGGGATCAAAGTCTATTTCATCGAGCATCCCGATTATTTCATGCGCGAAGAACTTTACGGAACGCTCGTCGGGGACTATCAGGACAACGACCGCCGCTTTACTTATTTCCAGCGAGCCACGCTCAAGGCTGCCGGAAAATTAAAACTGGCCCCGGATATCGTCCACTGCCACGATTGGCAGACCGGCCTCGTCCCGGTGTACCTCAAAACCGCGGAAACGGGTTACGCTCCTTTCCAAAAAGCGCGAAGCATATTTACGATCCATAACCTTGCGTACCAAGGGAATTTCCCTCCGGATTCTTTCCTGGCCACCGGGTTCGGCTGGGAGCTATACAAGTCCGATTTTCTGGAATTCTATGGGAAGTTCAGCTTCATGAAGGGGGGGCTGGTGTTTGCTGATGCCGTGGCCGCAGTAAGCGAGCACTATAGCCGCGAGATCCAGACCAAAGAGTTCGGATGCGGGATGGAAGGTGTGCTGGCCGCGCGCAAGGAGAGCGTTACCGGGATCGTCAACGGGATCGACCCGAAGGATTGGGACCCGGCCACAGATCCGGATATTGACGCGAAATACGACCTGAAAAACCTTTCCGGGAAAAAACTTAACAAGGCCGCGCTCCAGAAGGAGAACGGTTTTAAGGTCGATCCGAACATCCCTCTACTGGGTTTTGTGGCACGTCTCGTGGGACAAAAGGGATTGGATATTTTGATCCCGGTGCTGGAGCAACTTTCCAAGCAACAGGATGTTCAAATGGTGCTGCTTGGGACCGGCGAAGATCCGTACCATCAGATCCTCAGGGACCTCGCAAAGAAGAACAAAAAGTGGTTCGGGGTGCACATCATGTTCGATCCCAAAATGGCCAAAAAGATCTACGCGGGTTCGGATATGTTGCTCATCCCTTCTTATTCTGAACCGTGCGGGCTGGGGCAGATCATCGGGCTTCGTTATGGCACAGTCCCGGTCGTTCACGCAACCGGAGGCTTGGCGGATACCGTCCAGGATTTTGACCCCGCGTCCCAAAAAGGGAACGGATTTATTTTCGAGGATTACACGAGCGACGCTTTGCATGCAGCTCTGCTCCGCGCGGTCAAGACGTTCAAACAAGAGAAACTTTGGAAAACACTCGTGAAGAGCGCGATGGAAAGTGATTTTTCTTGGGAATCCTCGGCCAAAAAATACGTCCAGCTATATGAAACCGTAAAGCGCCGGATAGTAAAGGTTGAAAAAAACTAAGCTCGGGCATAGTCCCAATTCCGATCAAGCGAAGCAGAGCTGAGATTGGGGCAATCCTTGTCGCCATTCAGAAAATAAAATCCAAGACAAGGATAGTCCCAATTCCGATCAAGCGAAGCAGAGCTGAGATTGGGGCAATCCTGTCCCAACCCTCTAGTTAATTTGAAAAGGTTGGTTGGGGCTGCACTTGTTATCCTTCGAATGTTTATTTGAGAACAAGTGCTGTTAACCCTTTAAATTTAATATAGAGCAGTATAGAATCCCCCCTTTCGCGCCGTAGCTGATCCCCCGGGAAAAAGTGAAATTTTCAAAATCATTCACCATCAAAGGAGTGACCTGTTATGAAAACGTATAAGATC
>CAZPCF010000131.1:2711-5832 GCA_964585045.1 uncultured bacterium | reverse complement strand
AAGGCGGTCGTGATCTCATATTTAAAAATGATCCGGATCTTGCCTTTTTTCAATTCGCTGTAACCGCTTGAAAGCGCCGAAAGGGGCACGCCCATTCCGACGGTCTGGTTGGTGTGCTGAACGCTCCGCAACCATTCATGCAACCTCCGCATGAAGTCGTCCCTTTCCAAGGCATAAAGGGAATTGAGGGTTTCATAGAAATTCTCCGTGTATTTGACCGTCAGATTCAGCAGCGGCCGCACCTCGGAGCGGACGGAATTCGGTTTTGAAAGTTGCAGGATCCTGATGCCGTGTTCGGAGTTTTCTCCGGCCAAGACGAAGCCCAGCTTTTCTAAAACAGGATTGGGGACTCCGGAAAAACCGCCGTGTTCCTGCTCGACAACGATCCCCCCCGGTTTAAGGACTTTTTGAAATTTCCCGTAAACCTTCAAGAGCCGGCGGGAATAAAACCCTTGAGCAAAGGGCCCTATTTTTTTATACAGTGACTCGTTCGAGGAAACCATGGCCTCCAGCACACTCAAGAAAAGCGCAAGATTCGACACGAACCTCGTCCATTTGTCCTCGTAGCCCCACATGAGGATATTTCTTGCCAGTACAACATCCAGGCTCGCCGCCGGAAGCGAACCGAGATACGGCAGCACTTCGGTTTTTTTGACGCTTTCCTTGAATTCTGGGTGCACCCATCTATCAACGGCGGTATAATCCAGCCCTTTTTCTTTGAAATATTTCAGGAACCGGCCGTCAATCCCGATCCCTAATTCCAACATCTTCACGGCGGCCAGGTCCTTTTGATCTCCAAGATAGCTATTCACAAAATCGATCATGAACCGATCGCCTTCATTGCCCATCCATATTTCGGAACGCTTTGTTTCGCTTGGAGCCTTAGGCTCGTGATCGGCTGTTTCTATTCCACGAACAAGCGCGTCGTCCGCTTTTAAAATAAAATCCTGCCGCAACTCGGAACGGAAAGGTGCCGCCTTTTTGGCGATCCGGTCAAGAACGGGGGCATAATCCATCGTGACCGCGCGCTGGGGACAAGTGCTTTCACGGGCGACGCTGGCGCCAGACTGGAGACCTGAGACTGGAGACTGAAGACTTTTCTCCATCACCCCGTCCCTCTCCCCCGGGGAGAGGGAGCCCGTGGCCTCTTGTCTGCGGTCTGTTGTCTGTTGTCTTTTCGAAACGCTCGCAAGCGTTTCGAAAGAGTGCTTCCCCCCGCTCATCAGCAGCTGGTAATAATCCTGATGGCGTTTGCTCGGGGCACCGATCGCAGGCGACAAGATGACGTAGCTGATCCCCTTTTCTTTCAGGATCCTTTTGATAGCTTCCTTGTGGAAACCCCCGAATACCAAAATGGATGGTTCCATTTTGGTATTCGGAGACTGTAGACCATAGACCGAAGACTGAAGACCTTCTTTTTTCTGCTTTTCGCCTTCTTCCGCCGCCCCCTGGTCTATAGTCTTTAGTCTATAGTCTTTGGTCTCGGAAAATTCCGTAAGGATTTTCCCGAGGGCTTCATCCCGCTTCTTCGCCAGCTCGTAAAAGCCGATCGCGTCCGTTATCAGATCTTCCCAGGAACGGAACAACACGATCGAACGGCCCGTCTCGCGGGCAATAAATTGGGCGACGTCTTCGGTCTTGAGGCCTTCGAGAGATCCTTTTAATGCGGAAAATTCCTCATGGCTGAGCTCGATCGCGTTCAGCTTTTCCAGGAGCAGGATGCTTTGGTAATAGCCGTAGGTCTTTCGGTCGCGTTCTGAGGGGAGGTTTGTTTCAACCACTTCCTCTTCGAGCTGTTCTATTTCCCCGAGAAGTTGCATGAGGTCGATCTGCTTGATCTTTCTCTCCTCTCCAGAAAGCAAAGATTCGATCTGCTCATGGTCGCCCTCTCCGTTTTTTGCTTCGCGCAACGCACTACGCTCAACGCTCAATGTTTTTTTGTTCGTTGCGCGTTGCGCGTTGCGCGTACGTTCAAGATATTCCACCAGCGGCAACTGCCCATTCTGGTAGCGCTCCTTGAGCTTCAGCCATTCCTTCATTTCCTTAGGGAAGTTCTTATCGATCAATTTTTGGAGCTCCTTACGGATACGCCGAATATCTTGGGTGACAGCCCCTCTTTTTTTGACGGCTTGTTCGTAAGCCCGGAGATTCTCGAGGTGGAGCGAGATCGAGTCGGCGCCGATAAGCTGCCAATCTGCGTACGCCGTACGGTTAATATGCGCATATTCGGCGCCGCCGACACGGAGCTTGTCCATGAGATAGTAGGAGATCTTTTCTTTCAGCGCCGGGTCCTTGATCGCGCCAAAAAGTTTGTCGGTGGGGACCGGTCCCTCGTAGCCCTCTTCGTAGACGGTCCGGACGCCGTACTCTTTGACGAAGTGCCGGACCATGGCGGCGATATTTTCCTGGGCTTCGAGCGAGTCGTGCGCGTCTTGGATGTAAACAACCGTACGGGGTACGGCGTACGGTGTACCGAGTTTTGTTTTTGCGGTATATGCTTCCACAACGCTTCCAAGCCCCGCAGGAACCTTGACGGAGATTTCAGACGCCGTACTCCTCACGCCGTACGCCGCCACGTCGGAAGGCATAGCCATCGCGTTCGTTGTCAGGAAGCAAACAACGACGACCAGACTGATGACTCGCTTGAAGCTAAAGATCTTCCTCATTTTCCTCTTTTGTCCTTTTTTTGTTCCCAAACTTCTGTTCCCCCACGAATAAACCATGAGAAAGGGTGGCTTGCTCCTGATTAACGACCTTATGCAAAGGCTTAAACTACAGCCTTGCTTCTTTGTAAATGGATATTTTTAGTTTTTAGGAATAGAAGCCCCGCTAAAATTAGGCCTCATAGTTCTTAAAAGATACCCTCCCCCTAGAGCTTTTACAAGGGATGCGGCTCATTTATAGGACGTATTTTGAAGAAAGTATGAAGAAATATTGACAATATTACAAAATATGAATATATTATATGATTATTGTGAATAATGAGGACGGGACATGCCCAATTTTCCAGTGAAAAATCAACGGTTAATTGGACTAGCCCCGTCAACCGTTCATGAAAAAATGATGGAGGACGGGACATGCCCAATTTTCCAGTGAAAAATCAACGGTTAATTGGACTAGC
>CAZPCF010000131.1:0-2611 GCA_964585045.1 uncultured bacterium | reverse complement strand
CCCGTCAACCGTTCATGAAAAAATGATGGAGGACGGGACATGCTGAAAATAAAGAAGAAAACGGCGGCGTGGGGCGCTACGCTTTCACTTCTCTGCGTCTTAGGATTCCAAATACCGGCTCCCGCTGAATGGCAGAGGCCCATTCAGCCGTCCATGTCAGGCGGAGCCCTCACCTGTCTCGCTTCCCACCCGCTCGACGGATCCAAGTTCCTGGTTGCTTCCGGACAGCAAGTCTTCGAGGCCGGAAAAGAAAATGCGTGGCAGCCGCTCTGGTCCCAAGCCGACGCGAGCGCGCCGATCAAACGGTTATTTTCTTTTGAAATTTTGCCGGACATTGTTTTCGTGGTGACAAACCGGAGCGTTTTTATGGGAAATCTGAAGGACCGCTCCTGGCGCGTGGTCTACAAAGACTCGGAGAAAACGCCCCTTGTTTTCGCGGTCCACCCCGAAGATCCCAACCACTGGTTCCTGGGAACTCAAAAAGGTCTTTGGGAAACACGGGACGCCGGATGCACCTGGTCTTCTTCCGCTACCTTCCGCGCATCAGGACCCGTCCCTCTTTTGATCTTTCATCACGATCGCCTCTTTTTCGCGGATGAAAAAACACTTTATCTCGCAATGCCCGGGAGTTCCGCGCGTTCCGTCCTCGAGCTTTCCCGGACCAGCTTTGAACCGTTCGCGTTGGATGCGGAGACCTCAGGGACCCCCGAGGAACCCCTTTCCTGCGATCTCAAGATCCACGATCTGGTGATCTCGAAACGCAACCCTCAGGAACTGTTCCTCGCGACCACAAGCGGCGTCTTCCAAAGTAGCGATGGCGGGCACCAATGGGCGCCTCTGTCAAGGAGCGGCCTGCAAAGCGCCAACGTTCTTCAGCTGGCCTACTCGGAAAAAAAGAGGTGTCTTTATGCCGCGACCCCTCGAGGCGTTTATGCCTACGATGCCCGTGCGCAAAAATGGACCGGCCTTTTTGAAGGATTGGCCAGGGACCGCGCGCAAGGCATTGCAGTGCTGAACGAGGAAAAACTGATCGCGATCACAGACGAGGGTTTCGTGCAGTACCCTCTCGAAATTTTTGTGCCGGAGGCCGGCCCGGGGCTAGCGATCTATCAGCCGCCGGAGGAAATTCTCGCTCTCTTCAGGGAGCTTCTTTCCTTTGAACCTCCGGCCCGTGAGATCCATAAACGCGTCATTCAATACGCCGATGTCGGGAACGGTAAGATCAAGCGCTGGCATGCGGGGTCCCGGTTGGCGGCCCTGCTCCCCAACCTTTCTTTCAGTAAGAGTTTCTCGCGGAGTGCTTCGATCGACATCGACCGCGGCGGGACAAATGACCCGGATAAGTACATCCTCGGTCCGTCGGACTCCAGCAAGGGAGGTTACCGGACCCTCAGCTGGGATTTTGGGGACATGATCTACAGCTCGGACCAGACCTCGATCGATTCCCGGGAGAAACTTATGGTGGAACTGCGTAACGATCTCTTGTCGGAGGCCACACGCATTTATTACGAACGCCGGCGCCTACAGATCGACCTTGTCTTTTCGCCGCCCGTCTCCGAGCAAGAGCATCTTGAAGATCTTCTGCGCATGGACGAGCTCACCTCCCTCCTCGACGGCATGACCGATGGTTTCTTTTCGAGGCGTCTCGAGGCTATCTACAAAGAGAATCCGGGATTAAATAAACTGTGGGGCTTTAATCCGGAAGGCGTAAGGAGTACGGCGTACGGCGACAAACAACAAAACAAAGGAGAATAAGCATGGAAAACAGAAAATTCCAGAATTCAAAACAAAACAATTATTCGTCGCAAGGCGTACGGGGTACGGCATGCGACGAGCAAAAAACGACGGGCCCGGAAAGTCGCGCGGAGAGCGGTTCGCGGAACAATGCCGCAGGAGGAAACCAGCCGGAAAATCAAGCCGCGGCATCTGAGAGCAAGATCAAAACCGTTAAGGATCTCTTGGTCTGGCAAAAAGGTCTGTCTTTGGTAAAGCAAATTTATCAAGCCACAAAATCTTTCCCTCGGGAGGAAATCTATGGGATCGTTGCCCAGATGAAACGAAGCGCTGTTTCAGTACCTTCGAACATTGCTGAAGGCTTCCGTCGACGGCATTCCAAAGAGTTTAGGCAATTCCTTAACATCGGCTTGGGATCTTTGGCGGAGCTTGAAACGCAGGTATTGATCTCGGGGGAATTAGCCTATCTTACCGCAGACATTAAAGACGCGCTGTTAGAACAAATTGATCACTTAACAGCCATGATGATCAGTTTGAGTAAAAAAATCGAGTAAAAAGCCTCGGTTTGTTTCGCCGTACGCCTTACTCCGTACGCCTTACACGGTCGAGCCGGAGCTGCCCGCACGCCGCGTCGATATCTCCGCCGGTCGTCCGGCGGAGTATCACGTGAACGCCCCGTTTTTCAAGCTGGCCGCAAAAGCGTTCCGCTGCCTCGGGAGTGGGAGCCTTGTAGGGATATTCCGCGATCGGGTTGTAAAGGATCACATTCACTTTAGCGCGGAGAGGTTTGGCGAGAATAGCCACGCCTTCGGCTTCTTCTTCGGAATCGTTCACGCCGGAGATCAGCGTATATTCGAACGTGACCTCACGCTTCAGG
>CAZPCF010000130.1:0-5841 GCA_964585045.1 uncultured bacterium | reverse complement strand
TCTTCTTGGTCACGTCGATCGGGATCTCGTGTTCTTTGGCGTATTCGATCTCTTCTTCGCGCGTCTTGAATTCCCAGTCACGGAGTGGCGCGATGATCTTAAGGTCCGGGTCGAGTGTCCTCACGCCCACTTCGAGCCGCACCTGGTCGTTCCCCTTTCCTGTACAGCCATGCGCCACAAATTCCGCGCCTTCTTTTTGAGCGACTGCCACAAGATGCTTCGCAATAAGCGGACGGCCGAGGGCTGTGGCGAGCGGGTACTTCCCTTCGTACCGCGCATGCGCCCAAAGCGCCGGAAGAATGTAACCTTTCGCGAATTCTTCCTTGAGATCCACGACAAGAGTCTTGATCGCACCTGCAGCTTGGGCCCGTTTGATCAACTTGGTCCTATCTTTCACCTCGCCGATAAAAGCGGAAAAGCAGATCACATCCAACCCGTGGTTCTCCCCGAGCCATTTCACCGCGCAAGAGGTATCAAGCCCCCCGGAATAAGCCAACACGACTTTTTTCATTGGATCGCTCCTTGGTTAAAGAGATAAAGCAAAATGGCTTTCTGGATATGGAGCCGGTTCTCGGCTTCGTCGAACACGATGCAGTTCTTGCTTTCCATCACGTCGTTGGTGATCTCTTCGCCACGGTGCGCCGGAAGGCAGTGCATCACAAGCGCATCCTTTTTTGCATTCTTCAAAAGCTCCTTATTGACCTGCATGCCCTTGAAGTCTTTGAGCTTTTTCTGCCGGAGGGCTTCTTCACCCATGCTCACCCACACGTCGGTGTAGACCGCATCCGCGTCTTTCACGGCTTTCATCGGATCCGAGAATCCCTCGATCACGGCGCCCGTCTTTTTTGCGATCTGCCTGGCAAGTGTGAGAAGCTTGGGCTTGGGCTGGTATTTCTTGGGTGTTGCATACCGGATCTTCGCGCCAAGCTTTGCGGCGACAAGCATTAAGGAATGCAGCACATTGTTCCCATCCCCCACGAACGCGAGCACGGGATCTCGATCCGCCGGGATCTTTTCATAAAGCGTCATGTAATCCGCAAGTGCTTGGCACGGGTGCTCAAGATCGCTTAGGCCATTGATCACGGGCTTCTCAAAATAATCCTGGAACTCGGTGATGGTCCAATGCGAGAAGGTCCGCATGACCACGCCCGAGAGATAACGGGACAGCACGCGCGCTACATCCCGCACTTCCTCCCGGACGCCGAGCTTGATATCTTCAGGCCCGAGGTAGATCACACCGCCACCCATGGAATAAATACCCGCCTGGAAGGACACCCAGGTCCTGGTCGAGGGCTTCTCGAAAATAAAACCAAAGATGTGACCTTCGAGCGCATCCCGGACCTCCTGCGGCCGGGCCTTCACTTTGGCCGCAAGTTCCATGATCTTCCGTATCTCTTCAGTGCTAAGGTCGTTGATCGAGATCAGTGATTTGAACATGAACAACCTTCACTTTTTTGGTTTTTTTGTGGCTGAAGCTTATGAAAAACATTGTCCAGGATCTTCATGCTAAGTTTTATCTCTTTGGCTGTGATCGTCATGGGCGGCATGATCCTCAAAACATCGCCTTGTGTCGCGTTGATGAGAAGCCCCCGTTCGCGCGCTTCGTTCGCATAAGGCGCGGACGGTTCCTTGAGTTTCAACCCCCGCATAAGCCCGATCCCGCGCATGCTTTCGATCACGGGATATTTGGCCTTAAGCTTTTCAAATTCCCGGTCCAGAAGCTCCCCCATCCGGATCGCGTTCGTGAGCAATTTCTCCTTTTTGATCGCCTTGAAGACCGCGAGACTCGCCGCGCACACAAGCGGATTTCCGCCAAAGGTCGATCCGTGCATCCCCGCGGTAAGCACCTCGCGCTTGATCTTCCGGTTCACGACAAAAGCCCCGATCGGAACCCCTCCGCCCAGGGTCTTCGCCAGCGTCATAATATCCGGCTCGAGATCATAATGCTGGTACGCGAACATTTTCCCCGTACGGCCCATCCCGGTCTGCACTTCGTCCAAGATCAATAGCATGTCTTTCTCGTCGCAAATTTTCCGGAGGCCTTCAAGGAAATCCCGGTTCGCCACCGAGACCCCGCCCTCGCCCTGGATCGGCTCCAGCATGATCGCGACGGTTTTATCGGTTACAAGTTTTTTGACAGACTCCAGATCGTTGAAATCCGCATGCTGGAATTTCTCCATCAATGGTTCGAACCCCTGGTGGAATTTTTCCTGCCCCGTCGCGGTCATGGCCGCAAGCGTCCTCCCATGAAAAGAGTTTTTCATGGTAATGATCTCAAAACGGCCCGTTTCACTCCCGTACTTCTTGGCAAATTTGATAGCGCCTTCGTTCGCTTCGGCGCCGCTGTTGCAAAAGAAAATGCGGGCCGGAAAGGACGCCTCTGAAATAGTCCGGGCAAGCTCGGCTTGCTTCACGTTTAGAAAATTATTCGCCACATGGAGCATCTTCCGCGCCTGTTCCTTGATCGCGTTCACCACGGCGGGATGGCAGTGGCCGATCCCGGAAACCGCCCAGCCGGGAAAAAGATCCAGATACTCTTTCCCCTCGAGATCCCAAACGCGCGCGCCCTTGCCTTTGACCAGGCACACTGGCACCCGGGTGTAAGTCGGCATTACGTATTGTTCGTACAGTTTTTGAACGTCTGTTGTTTTCATGTTTTTTTAGCGTTAAGCGTTAGGCGTAAAGCGTTAAGGATTACTTTTTACTTATCTCTTACCGCTTATCGCTTTACGCTATAAAGTGATTTCCGTCCCGATACCTTGATCCGTAAAAATTTCAAGCAAAAGAGCGTGTGTGATACGGCCATCAATGATGTGGGCCTTCTGAACGCCGCCCTGAAGCGCATCGATACAGGCCTTGACCTTGGGGATCATGCCCCCGGAAATGATCTTTTGATCGATCAATTGCTGGGTCTCACTCACGCGAAGCGAAGGGATGAGCGTCTCTTCGTTGGCCGGATCGCGGAGGATCCCTTTGACGTTCGTCAGCACCATGAATTTTGGAACGTGCATGGCGGACGCGATGTTGGCCGCCGCCTCGTCCGCGTTCACATTGTACATTTCACCATCCGGTCCCTTTCCCACAGGGAAGATCACCGGGATCCTTCCAAATTCCGTAAGTTCCTTGAGCGGCACAGTATTGACCGAAGACACATCGCCGACAAAACCGACGTCGCCGTTCTCGGTATGCTTCACCACGTTCAGGATCTCCGCATCGTACCCGGAAAGTCCGACCGCGGAACCCCCGAGACGTTCAATGTCATGGACAATGCTCTTGTTGAGTTCGGCCAGCGTTTCATTCACAACGTCGATCGTCGCCTTGTCCGTCACGCGCAGTCCGTTCACGAACTGGCTCTGCACGCCTTTTTTCTTCATGGCATCGGTAATGAACTTCCCTCCCCCGTGGATCAAGATCGGCCGGATCCCCACGTAGCTCATGAACACGAGGTCCTGAAGCACCATGTCGCGGACTTCCGGATAGGTCAGGGCCGCGCCCCCGTACTTGATCAGGACCTCTTTGCCGCGGAATTTCTGGATGTAAGGGAGCGCCTCGATCAGGGCCTGCGCTTTTGCTATGTATTCTTTCATGGCTTATGAGTACGCGGCGTTGATCAACACGTACTTTGTCGTGAGATCTGAGGTGATGAACTCCGCCCGCCCTCTTCCCTTGCCTATCACAACATCGATCGTGTATTCCTTTTTTTGCAGGATACGCCGGGCCTTGGGAAGGTTCAACACCCGCAACCTTCCCTGACTAACCACCTGTGCGTCGCCAAACCAGATGCTCAAATTATTGGGGTTGAAATCGACACCGCTCGCACCGACCGCGGCCGCAATGCGCCCCCAGTTCGGATTGGACCCTGCGAGCATGGTCTTAAAAAGCATGGAATTGGCGATCTGCCGTGCGGCCCGTTCCGCGTCCGTAGGTTTTTTCGTGCCCGAGACCCGGAGCCGGCAGACATGCGTCACGCCTTCACCGTCTGTCACCATCTCATGCGCAATATAGCGCATCACTTCTTCCAGGGTTTCGCGGAACATCCAATAATCCTTACCGATTTTCTGGATCGGTGGATTCTCCGCTTCCCCGTTCGCAAGGCAAAGCACCATATCGTTCGTGCTCATGTCATTATCGATCGCCATTTGGTTGAACGTGTCATCCGCCGCGTGGCGCACGGCCCGGCGAAGAAGAGATTTCGTGATCGCCGCATCGGTCGTGATAAAACAAAGCATAGTGGCCATATTCGGATGCACCATCCCGGCGCCCTTCGCGCAAGCCGCAATCGTGACCTTTTTGCCGCCTAATTCCAAAGAGAGCGCTATTTCTTTACTGGAAAGGTCGGTGGTCAAGATCCCCTTGGCCGCGCCGTGGCCACCGGTCTCGGAAAGACGCTTCACAAGTTTCGGGATCGCCCGCTTCACGCAGGTGATCGGAAAAGGAACGCCAATGATCCCGGTCTGCGCAAGCAGGACTTCCTGAGGAAGAACATCCAGGTATTTCGCGGTCTCCCACGTGATCTCATCGACCGCCCGCTTACCGATGGGGCCGTTCAAACAATTGGCGTTGCCGCTCGTGCCGAGGATCGCATGGTGTCTCGCGGCGTGAATGGCTTTCATCGAATAGAGCACCGGCCAAGCCTTCGCGCGATTTGTAGTGAAAGTCCCAGCCGCGATACACGGCGTTTTAGAATAAGTCAAAGAAACATCGTACTTTTTCTTTTTTTTCTTGATCCCCGCGTGGATGCCCCCCGCGACAAAACCTTTTGGCGTGGTCACGGAACCATTCTTTTCTTTTTTCCAAAAAGGCTTTTTCACTATACTGTTCTCCATTAAATTTTAGGGGTTAACAGCACTTGTTCTCAAATAAAAATTTGAGGGACAACAAGTGCCGTCCAAGTCACCCTTAATAAAATAAAAACAAAGACTTGGGCAGTATTGTACCGCGAACCCTTAATATTAATTAATAGTCTCGCGGTGCTAAAGGAGCCCCGCTTCCTCCGGAAAACCGAACCGGAGGTTCATGTTCTGGACGGCCTGGCCTGCCGCACCTTTGACAAGATTATCGATCGCCGTAATGATCACTACGCGACCCGTTTCCTCCTGAACACCGACGCCGATATCACAAAAATTCGTGTGCTGCACGTCCTTGAGGGACGGGTACTGCCCCGCCGGTCTGATCCTTACGAAAGGTGCTTGTTTGTATGTATTTTTCAGCATCTTCCGGATCATGGCCTCTGTTGTCTTCGTCGTCGTTTGGGCATAGATCGTCGCAAGAATGCCGCGGTTCACAGGCAACAGATGCGGCACGAACGTGATCCTCACGGGTTTTCCGGCTGCCGCAGAAAGCGTTTGTTCGATCTCGGGTATATGCTGGTGCTTGTTCACTTTGTAGGCGCTATAGTTTTCGCTTACCTCACAAAAATGAGTCGCGGTCACAAGTTTTTTTCCAGCGCCGCTGACACCGGACGCAGCATTGATGATAATGGACTTGGGACTGATCAGTTTTTTCTTAAGAAGCGGGATAAGTGCAAGCGATGGCCCTGTGGGATAACACCCGGGATTGGCGATCAGATCCGCCTTTTTGATCTTTTCCCGGTACACCTCGCAAAGCCCATAAACCGCTTTAGAAAGATACTGAGGCGCGATATGGTTCACCCCGTACCATTTCTCATAGATTTTCCTATTTCTCAGACGGAAATCCGCGGAAAGATCGATCACGATCTTGCCGGCCGCAAGGAACTGTTCGGCCGCGGTCATAGCCTCGGTATGCGGCAGGCACAAAAAAACCACATCCGCCTTTTTTTTCACCGCATCGAACGAATAAGGCGTGATCTCAAGAGTAATA
>CAZPCF010000129.1:0-5859 GCA_964585045.1 uncultured bacterium | reverse complement strand
TGCTCGTTGCCATTCTCGCGCCTTTCCTCGGCGCTTTGTTTCTAAAACTCAAAAAGTTCAAAGGGTTTTTCGGAAAACATAAGAAATTTTTAGGGATACTGGCAGCGATCGCGATCCTCACGGCCGCGGGGGTTATGGCGATGATGCCTACCGGTAAGTCTGATTTTAAAAACAGGGTCATCATCCTGGGTTTTGACGCGCTCAGCCCTCAGGTGATTGAGCCGCTCATGGCGGAGGGAGCGCTTCCGAACTTTGCCCGGCTGAAGGCGATGGGTTCGTACACGCCTCTTGCCACCACCAACCCGTCCCAGTCCCCGGTGGCGTGGAGCGGATTTGCCACCGGCTCGAATCCCGCCAAACACGGCGTCTCCGATTTTATCATTCGCGCCCCGGAGAACTACCGGCTCAGTCTTTCGATCTCCAAGATCGAAGATCTGCGCCCGCAAAAGCCGAAGAAGATCCCTTCGTTCTGGGAATACGCCTCGGACAAAAAAGTCCCCGTGACCATCCTGTCCTGTCCTGTCACATTCCCGCCCGATAAAGTGCGCGGAAAAATGCTCTCGGGCATGGGGGTCCCCGATCTTCTCGGAACGGAGGGGACATTCACTTATTACACGACGGAGGATCTGGGGCCGGTCCAGGACGTGGGAGGCAAGGTCTTTAAAGTCGCCCGCGGGGATAAGATGACGCTTAACCTGATCGGCCCAAGAAAGCAGGCCGGCGGCGGGGTGGAGAACCTCAAGGTGCCGTTCGAAGTGGCCCTGAAGGACGGCTCCGATAAAGCCGAGATCACGCTTGGGGGCAGGCGGTTTTTTATCGAGGCAGGGCATTGGAGCGACTGGCAGGAGGTGAGTTTCAAGATCGATATTTTCAGAACCGCCAAGGGCATCTTCAAGTTTTATCTCGCCGAGACCGGGCCCGGATTCAAATTATACATAAGCCCGATCAATCTCGACCCGCGAAATCCGTTCCTCCCGATAGCCTATCCTAAAAATTATGCCCGGGACCTCGCCGGCAAGATAGGGCTTTTTCACACGCAGGGCATGCCGGTGGACACCTGGGCGGTCAACGAAAAACGGCTCGGCGAAAAAGAGCTTCTCGAGCAGATCGACGATGTTTTCCGGGAGAGGCGAAGCATGATGGAGGAAGAGCTGGCGCGTTTTAAGAGCGGGATCTTTTTTGTCTATTTCGAGGATGCCGATATCACGCAGCATATGTTCTGGAGGTATCGGGACGAAGGCCACCCGCTCTATGAGAAGAACGCACCCTCCGAATATAAAGATGCGATCAGGAACTGTTACATCAAATTAGACGGTGTCGTCGGAGAGGTTCTGGCCGGCCTGAAAGAGGGGGACACGCTGATCGTCCTCTCCGATCACGGTTTCGGCACCTTCAGGAGGGCCGCGCATATCAATAGCTGGCTCAAGGCGAACGGATACCTCAAGCTCAAGGATCCTCAGGCGCGCTCCGGCGGAGAACTTCTCAAAGACGTGGATTGGAGCTCGACGAAGGCCTACGCGATAGGGTTCGGCGCTATTTATATCAACCAAAAGGGAAGAGAAGGCCAAGGCATCGTGGAGCCGGGGAGCGAAACCGAAAACCTCAAAGCGGAGATCGCGGCAAAAATGCGAGGCTGGACCGATGATCCCTCTAACGAACCGGTTGTGAAAAATGTTTATAAGCGGGAGGAGATATTCCGGGGGCCGTATGCCGGCCAGATGCCCGATCTCTACGTGGGCTTCAATATCGGCTACAGGGCCTCGTGGCAGACCGCTTTGGGGGCGATGCCGGAAGTCCTCCTGGAAGATAACCTGAAGAAGTGGTCAGGCGACCATCTGTTTGATCCGAAGAGCGTGCCGGGTGTTTTATTCACGAACAGGCGCGTTAAAACAAAAGCGCCGTCGATCTATGACATCGCGCCAAGCGTCCTGAAGCTCACCGGTTATACCGACGAAGAGATCGCTCGGCTCGGGATGGACGGCAAGAACTTGTTTTAGAAGATAGAGGACGGAAGACGGAAGACAGAGGCCAGCGCCGCCCCCCGTCATTCCGGAAGCCCGAAGGGCTATCCGGAATCCAATCCTGGACCCCGGCTTCCGCCGGGGTGACAGAGGACGGAAGGCAGGTTGCAGGATCCAAGTAGCAGTCAGTCATTGCGGGCCCCGTTTTTGGGGGCGTGGCAATCCCGGTTTTGAAACAAGATCCTTCGCTCGCTCCGTAAAACGGGGCAAGCTCAGGATGACGAAAAACGTCAGATTGCCGCGTCGTCCTGAAAAGCAGGACTCCTCGCAATGACGCAGCATGCAGCTTACAACCTGAAGCTTGTGGCCTGAAACCTGAGAAAGAAAGCATTGATGGATCATTTAGCGAAACTCGAGAACGAATCGATCTATATCATAAGAGAGGCGTACAGACGCTTTAGAAATATGGCGATGCTGTGGTCCATCGGTAAGGACTCGACGACGCTTCTTTGGCTCGCGCGGAAAGCTTTCTTCGGGCGGCTCCCCTTTCCCGTGATGC
The DNA here is from genome assembly GCA_964585045.1 of uncultured bacterium. Classification (GTDB taxonomy): domain Bacteria; phylum Omnitrophota; class Omnitrophia; order Omnitrophales; family Aquincolibacteriaceae; genus Aquincolibacterium. The sequence goes on along the minus strand of CAZPCF010000129.1, from coordinate 3,339 downwards.
ACATCGATACGGGATTTAAATTTAAAGAGATCTACGATTTCAGAGAGCGGCAGCGGAAGGCCTGGTCTTTGGACCTGATCGTGAGCCGGAACGAAACGATGCTAAGCGAAGGGACTTCGCCGTCAAAAGGGAAGTTCCTCTGCTGTGATGCGCTGAAGACGGAAGCGCTTAAAGAGACGATAAAAAAGCATGGATTCAAGGCGCTCCTTTTAGGAATAAGGAGGGACGAGCACGGCATCAGGGCTAAAGAGAGGTATTTTTCTCCGAGAGATTCGGAGTTCAAATGGAATTATGACCACCAGCTTCCGGAATTGTGGGATCTCTACAAGAAGGACGTTTCCGGAGGCGAACATTTACGGGTCCATCCATTGCTTCACTGGGCCGAAGTAGATATCTGGCGATATATCCGGCAAGAGAAGATCCCGACGGTAAGCCTCTATTTTGCCGTTGGAGGTAAAAGGTTCAGAAGTATAGGATGCCAGCCGTGTTGTTCGCCCGTAGCGTCTAAGGCGGATTCGGTTAATAAGATCATCAAGGAACTCGAAACGACGAAGATTTCCGAGCGAAGCGGCCGGGCGCAGGACAAGGAAGACGCCTACACGATGCAGAAGTTGAGAAGTCTGGGGTATATGTGAACTAGAGGACAGAAGTCAGAAGGCAGCTGTCATGCCGGACTTGATCCGGCATCCAGGCTTTAAAATACTGGATTCCGGCTTCCGCCGGAATGACGGAAGTCACAAGACACAGGTCGCAAGACGACCTGAGATCGGTAGAGCCTATTTGGGAGATAAGTGTTAATCATGGATAAAGATATTTTCAACATTGTGATCGTCGGCCACGTGGACCACGGCAAGTCAACGCTGATCGGAAGAATCCTTTTCGATACCGGCTCGATTCCGGCAGATAAACTCGCCGCGATCAAGGCCGCCTCCGGAGCAGGGGCGGAAGGCCCGGACCTCGCCTTTCTTACCGACCAGTTTCAGGAAGAACGGGAAAAATTGATGACCATCGATACCTCTCAAATACGATTCTCGACGGCCTTGCGGGACTATGTGATCATCGATTCACCGGGGCATGCCGAATTCACCCGGAATATGATGACGGGTGCCACGCGCGCTGACTTCGGGATCTTGGTGGTGAGCGCTGTTGACGGTCCGGAGGAGCAGACGAAAAGACATGCCTATATCCTGAATATGCTCGGGATGAAAACGCTGGCGGTGCTCGTAAACAAAATGGATCTCGCGGCCTATCGCGAAGAGCGGTTTAACGCCGTCGTAGGGGAGACGGAAGACTTTCTGCGGCGCATCGGAACAAAAATGCTCTATGCGGTTCCGGGGTCAGCTGTGAAAGGCGACAATATAGCAAAACGTTCTAAAAATATGAGGTGGTATAAAGGGCCTACGTTGTTGTCATGCCTTGATAAATTCATGGAAGGGGATCTGTCGGCCGGGAAGCCTCTCAGGTTTCCCGTGCAGGATGTGTATGAGATCGGCGGTGAAAAGATCTTGGCCGGAAGGGTCGAGTCCGGGACCTTAAGAAAAGGGGACGGTGTTTTGGTTTCATCCTCAGGGGAGAGGGCCACCGTGAAAGAAATAAAAGTTTTCGGGGCTTCGAAGGTCTCGGCGAACGAGGGTGAGAATATAGGAATGACCCTTACCGAGGAGCGAGGCGTTATAGCCGGCAGTGTGCTTTCCGCTTTAGCCTGCCCCGCGGTCCCGAGAGCGTCATTTTCCGCCGATATTTTCTGGCTAGCAGAATCGCCGATGTGCTCCGGGGAGCGCTTCACTTTTCGCTGCGCTTCTCAGGAGGCGGAGTGCGTGATTGGGAAGATCGAGAAGAGGATTGATCCCTCCACGCTCGAGACGCTCGAGGAACCGGCCGAAACGGTCGGACCAAATGAAATAGGCAAAGTCAGGCTTGTCTTTGCAAAACCGGTCGTCGTAGAAGAACTTGCTTTTATTCCGGGGCTCGGCAGATTTATATTGGAAAATAATGCCGGCGTCCAGGGCGCGGGATCATCAGGTGATAACTTTCGTAGTGGCCATTGTGGCTTTTTTCAGCGAATACCTCGATTCCGGTCTCGGGATGGGGTACGGGACAGCACTCGCCCCTATTCTGATCCTCATGGGTTATGATCCGTTAAAGGTTGTCCCGGCAATATTGATATCTCAGCTGGCGACGGATATCGCAGCATGCGTGATGCATCATAAGGTCAATAACGTAGATCTTTCTCCGGGTTCCAAGGATTTTAAAATCGCCTGTTTGCTGGGTGCGATAAGCGCTGTCGGTGTTATTATCGCAGTCCTAATAGCCATCCATATACCCAAGTGGCTTCTTTCCATGTATATAGGGATTCTGGTTCTTTCCATGGGCATCTTAATTTTTGTGACGGCCGCAAGACCGGTGAAATTTTCGTGGCGCAAGATAGCGGGGATAAGCCTTCTGGCCTCGTTCAACAAGGGAATCTCCGGAGGCGGATACGGTCCTCTTGTCATGGGCGGGCAGATGCTTTCCGGAGTTCCTGTCAAAAATGCCGTCGGGATCACCGCATTTGCGGAGGCGATCACATGCCTGGTAGGTTTCTTGGTTTATCTGGCCAGCGGCAAGACGATCGACTGGAAACTTGTCTGGGTGTTAGTGGCCAGCGCTACCTTGGCTGTGCCGGTAGCGACGCTTACCGTAAAAAATGCGAACTCCGCCAGACTGAAAAGGTATGTGGCCGCGCTTATGATCATCTTGGGGATGCTCACCCTTCTTAAAATATCCGGAGGCTAAGGTGGTTTTTCCTCTCGACGACCTCCATTCCTACCGCGTTATCCTTTCCTGCTCCGTTTCCCTTATTCCCTACAGCACGGCTCTGTGAATTCAGTTTCGATGAAATTTATTTCAAGCTTTAAAACCTTCACAAACCGTTCACACTCCTGTCGTAAACGGACCTCCCATGAGGGAATGAACGCGACAGTGAGGGGCGAAAATATCGAAGATGGGATCACTGAAAAATTTATTTCTAGCTTAGGAATGTTCGTTTGGTGTGAATGCCCATGTTGTAACTCGACCTTCCATGGGGAGTGTTTGTGTAGTTGATGCTCAAATTTCCGGTCGTTGTTTGAGGTCTCTTTGGCTGGCAGACAGGGAACGGATACTTGCTGGCGGGGTTTAATCGTCCCGCCGAACATGTTCTTGGAAATTTATTTCAAGCTTAGGAACGTTCGCAAATGTTGAACGGCGAGCTCTTAACTCCATGTCCCATGAGGGGGTATCGCATCACAGGAGGCCTGATTAAGAAATAAAAAGTTTAGGCGGGTCCGAAAGGAGCGGAATGCACCATGAACAAAGAAT
>CAZPCF010000128.1:0-5873 GCA_964585045.1 uncultured bacterium | reverse complement strand
GGTTCCGGGAAAAGTACGCTCACGCGCGTGCTGGCCGGCCATCCATCGTATGTCGTGACGCGAGGCACCGCGACCTACGAAGGAAAGGACCTTTTTCAAATGGCGATCGAGGAGCGGGCACGGCAGGGTGTATTTCTTGCGTTCCAATACCCGGTCGATATCCCGGGCGTGAATAATGCATATTTCCTGAAAGCCGCCGTGAACGAGATGCGGAAAGCCAAGGGGCTTGAGGAGCTCGACGCTATGGAGTTCCTGGAATTCCTGAAGGAAAAAATGAAGATCGTGGAAATGGACGAGAGCTTCCTCAATCGTTCCGTGAACGAAGGTTTCTCCGGCGGCGAGAAAAAACGTAACGAGATCCTGCAGATGGCCGTGCTGGAGCCGAAACTCGCGATCCTGGACGAAACGGATTCCGGTCTTGATATTGATGCTTTGAAGATCGTGGCGGGCGGGGTGGACAAGATGCGCAGCTCGGACCGCGCGATCCTTCTGGTCACGCATTATCAGAGAATGCTCAACTACATCACGCCGGACCATGTGCATGTGCTTATGGGCGGGAAGATCGTGATGTCAGGCGGTAAAGATCTCGCATTCAAACTTGAGGAAAAAGGGTATGAATGGGTGAAGGGAGACTAGAGACTACAGGCCAGAGACCGGAGACTCTAGTCTCTTGTCTCGGGTCTCAAGTCCGGGGACCAACGATGGCTGAAACGATCGAAAAATACATCAAAGCATTTGAAGCGTTGAAGGCGGGTCGTAAGGATGACCCGTCCTGGCTCCTCCGTCTGCGTGAAGAGGCTGTGACTTCTTTGGTCCAAAAAGGATTTCCGACAACAAAGGATGACGCGTGGCGGTACACGGATGTGACAGCGATCCGGGAGACCGCCTTTGACTTCGATGAGACGATCCCTGCATTATCCCGGGAGACTGTCGACGCGTTGAAGCGCGAAAGTGGCCGCAATTTTTTACTGATAGTGAACGGAAAATTCTCGTGCGAGCATTCTTCGGTCGAGGAAGGGGTCGAGGTGATGGATCTTGCCGAGGCGATCGCCTCACGATCCGATCTCGTGGAGCCGCATCTGGGCCGGCGCGTTATTTCCGGAAATGATGCTTTTTCAGCACTGAATGCCAGTCTGTTTAACCAGGGTCTTCTAATCCGCATTCTCGAAGACCGGATCGTCAAAGAACCGATCCACATGGTGTTCTTTGCTCAGGCTTCAAAGGGCCGGAGCGTTTTCCAGGTGCGGAATCTCATTATGCTCGGGAAAAAGAGCAGGGCCAAGATCGTGGAAACTTATAAAGAAGGAAACGGGAAAAATTATTTCACGAACGCCGTGACGGAGATCGTTCTTGAAGAGGGCTCTCAAATGGAACACTGTAAGATCCAACGGGAAAATCCTGGGGCTTTTCATATCGCAGCAACGCAAGTGACCCAGCGCCGCGGGAGTTCTTTTGTTTCATTCGCGCTTTCAACCGGAGCCCGTTTGATGCGAAACGATTGCCGGGTAGCGCTAACGGCGGAGTTCGCGTCCTGTGAGCTGAACGGGCTTTATCTGGCCGATAAGGACCAGGTGCTGGATCATCAGACTTTTGTGGACCATCAAAAACCGGATGGCAAAAGCGGTCAATTTTTCAAGGGGCTTTTGGCCGGGAACTCCCGGGGCGTCTTTCGCGGGCATGTCATGGTGCGCCAGGACGCCCAGCGGACCGATGCCCATCAGACCAATAAGAACTTGCTTCTTTCGGATACCGCGAAGGCCGATACCCAACCACAGCTTGAGATCCTTGCCGATGACGTCAAGTGCGGTCATGGCGCGGCTGTCGGCCAACTTCAGGAAGACGCACTTTTTTATTTGCGTTCACGAGGGATCGGTGAGAAAGAGGCTGGGTGCATGTTGGCCCAAGGATTTGCCCGGGAAGTGATCGAACGTTCGAGCTTAACCTTTATGAAAGGGATCTTGTTGGAAATTGTGAGCGAGAAGTTGGAAAAACAATTTGGCTCGCGCAACGGAGAGCTATTTCGTTGAGCTTTGCACTTTGTGCTTTGCGCTAGTTTGAAAATGATGAGGTTGAAAAAATGGATCTATTGCCGATGAAAACATTTGAGGTGGAAAAAATCAGAAAAGATTTCCCGATTCTGAAAGAACAGGTCTACGGCAAGCCGCTCACGTATCTTGATAATGCCGCGACGACGCAAAAGCCCCAGGTCGTGATCGATACCCTGACGCAATATTATTCCAAAGAGAACGCGAATATCCACCGGGGCATTTTCTGCTTGAGCGAGCAGGCGACCAAGCGTTACAAAAGCGCGCGTCACAAGGTCCAGGAATTCCTGGGCGCCTCCTCAGACAAAGAGATCATTTTTGTGCGCGGAACTACAGAGGCCATCAATCTTGTGGCCCAGTGTTACGGCAGGCCTTTTCTCAAGGCGGGTGATGAAGTCCTTATCACCCACATGGAACATCATTCCAATATCGTCCCCTGGCAAATGCTTAGCGAGGAAATTGGCATCAAGCTTCAGGTGGCTCCCATTAACGATCAGGGCGAGCTCATTTTGGAAGATTTCAAAAAGCTTCTCACGGACAAAGTAAAATTCGTATCTGTTGTTCATGTCTCGAACGCCCTTGGCACGGTCAATCCGGTCAAGGAGATCGTGCATCTCGCGCACGCGAAGGGAATTCCCGTGATGATCGATGGGGCGCAGGCCGTGGCGCATACTCCCGTGAATGTCCGTGACCTCGACTGCGATTTTTATGCCTTTTCCGGTCATAAACTTCTCGGGCCCACGGGGATCGGTGTGCTTTATGGAAAAAAAGAATTCCTGGAAAAAATGCCGCCTTATCAGGGCGGCGGAGACATGATCCGTTCCGTGACTTTTGAAAAGACGACCTACAACGATCTGCCGTATAAATTCGAGGCCGGTACGCCGCATATCGCGGGCGTGATCGGTCTTGGCGTGGCGATTGATTATATCGGTTCGATCGGGCTCGAACGGATCGAGACGTATGAACAAGAACTCTTGAACTACGGGACTGAAAAGCTTTTGCAGGTTCCGGGCCTCCGGCTGATCGGGACCGCGAAGCATAAATCCGCCATTCTTTCCTTCGTGCTGGGGGAAGCCCACGCGCACGATATCGGGACGATCCTGGACCGCCAGGGGATTGCGATCCGGGCCGGGCACCATTGCGCCATGCCCGTGATGGAGCGTTTTAATGTGCCGGCCACGACGCGAGCGTCGTTCGTTTTTTATAATACACGCGAAGAGATCGACCGTTTGGTCGCGGCTCTTCGTGAGGTAACGGAGGTATTCCAATGATCCGACCCATCACACTGCGTAAGTGTGATTCACTCACACTTACGCAGTGTGGAATGGGTTCCAGGCCGGGGAGGTTGAGATGAACGGGGATATCCGCGAGCTTTATCAGCAAATGATCATGGACCATAACAAGAACCCCCGGAATTTTCACGCGATGGCGGATGCCGACCGCACGGTGGAAGGCTACAACCCACTTTGCGGGGATCATTTCAAGGTCTACCTGAAGCTGGAAGGGAACGTGATCACGGATATCAGTTTCGACGGTTCGGGATGCGCGATCTCGAAATCCTCTGCTTCAATGATGACCTCAGCCCTCAAGGGGAAAACACGCGGGGAAGCCAAGGCTCTTTTTGAAGAGATCCATAAGATGCTCTCCCGCGGGATCGGCGAACCGTTCGATACAGCGAAGGTCGGGAAGCTCGCGACGCTCGGCGGCGTGTGTGAATTTCCGTCGCGCGTCAAATGCGCATCGCTTCCGTGGCATACCATGCTTGAAGGCTTGGAGCCCACGGGGAAACAGGTGACGACGGAATGATAATACTTTAGCGCAACGCACCACGCGCAAGGCTCAACGTGAAAATTCTTCGTTGTGCGTTGAGCGTCGTCCGTTGCGCCTGGGTTCGGAGGATTAATTTGTGATGCGGGAAAAAGTTCTTGGAGACCAGATCTGGGATCAATTACGGCTTTGCTACGATTACGAGATACCCGTCAACATCGTGGAGCTGGGTCTTATTTATGATGTTAAGATCGAGGAACTTCCGGAGGAAGGTAAGTCGGTCGAGGTGCGCATGACATTCACCAGCCCCATGTGCCCGATGGGGGATCTCATCAAAAAAGATGTAGAGCGCCGTGTCACGGCCATCCCTGGTGTCAAAAAAGTCTCCGTGGTGATCACCTTTGATCCGCCCTGGGACCAGACCCGTTTGAGCGAAGCCGCGAAGTTGCAGTTAGGTCTGATGTAAAATCTTTTTTAAATGGACTGCAGACCAGAGACCACAGACCAGAGAAAAAAACTTAGTCTTTAGTCTCTTGTCTCAAGTCTCTCGTCTTTTGATTGAGGTTCCAAAGAACAACCCCCCACAAAAGCATCGATCCCCAAAGCGGGATCCCCCAATAGCCCATGAGAGGGACGAGCATCCCCAGCGTCAGAGAAAGCGCGCAGGTCCAAAGACCGAACCCCAGGCATTTGCGGGCCCAGGATCCGCGGGGAGCACGGTCCATCATCATAAGCGCGGCGAGGAACAGAAAATAGGTGACCGTGTAGTGGTGGATCTGGGTCACAGGCGAATTGAACAGCATGAGCATGGGAAAAAGCGAGAACTCTGCCAACAGTTTTAAAGGATCGTTCGCTTTTGCGGGACCGGCGCTGCGTGTCTTAAAGAAAGGTAGCGCGAGAAGTAGGATCCCGGTCCCTAATGTAATGTACCGGACGAGTGTGCTGTAACGCCTGATGAAGTGCGCTTCAGAATGCCAGACGCAGCGCGTGATGACCGCGTAAAGCGATTGATTATCTTCGGCGAAGGGCGTGAAAAGTTCCCCCCACAGGTAATGCCGGTAGGCGCCATCCGATTGTGAGGCCGACATCAGGCTCTGCCAGACCCTCAGGAGTTCCCAGTTCTGGTGGAAACCGATGGCTAGAGAAGGGAGCAGGAAAAAGAAAAGGCCAAAGCCCATGGCTGTGCACGCAAGGATCTTCCATTCCCGTTTCATCAAAAAGAAGAAGACGAGGAATGCGAGGGGGCTGATCTTGAGTGCCACGGCAAAGGCGAGCAAAAGCCCAGTTAGGACCTTCTGTTGCCTCAGGTAGTTATAAAAAATGGCAGCCATAAAAAACAGCGAAATGATCCCAAATTGCCCACGTGTGAGCGTGTTCAGAAGCATAGGAAGGCAAAAGAACATGGCCAAAGCGATCTGCCAGGGCGAGGGGCGGGCGTCTCCCTCGAACCGGCGGGAGAGCACGATCGTTCCGGCGAGACAGACAAGTGACAAGAGATAAGCAAGCGTGACCGTTGCTCCAAGCGGCCATTTTGAGACCGGAGCCAGGAGGATCGCCAGGATCGGGGGATAGACGTAATGCCAGCTTCGCTTATTCTCGATCTCGTAAATTTGGTTCGCCCGGCCTTCGGCGACCATTTCACCTGCAACAAGGAAGACGGTCAGGTCCGTCCGCTGTCTTGAGCTGATCGCGCCTCGGTAGAACGTAGAGATACCGACGCCAAGGGCCAGCCCGAGAACGAGCAGGATGCCCAGCCATTTAATTCTAAAAAAGAATTCTATGAATTTTTGGATGTAGGTCATTTCATTCCCGGGTAACGGTGAACGGGGAACGCAAAACGAAAAAGCAAACGTTTCCCGCGGACCGTTTCCCATTCCCCTCAATGTTTTTGTTTGAATCTAATACACTAATCGGGCTATAATCACAACTCATTTTTGGGATTTATTAGCACATCTTCAAGGAAGGAATGAAACTCATGTCCAAAGCTCAGTCGCACCACAAGCGGCTTTATGAATCGAAGATCATCCGGGAAGACATCGTTCGGCTAACCAAGCATCTCAA
>CAZPCF010000127.1:0-5899 GCA_964585045.1 uncultured bacterium | reverse complement strand
CCGACCGCTCATCGCGCCCTTCGGCTATTTTCTCGCAAGCCAGGTCGAGCTGGCCTTCAAGAATTTCGAGCTCAATAATTTCTACGAGACGGTCCATCCGCGCGCGTTGGCGCTTTCGACCATGCACTCGGTTCACCGGGTCATTAACTCTTCCTTGCGTCTTAAGGAGCTGCTCCCTCGCATCGGGCGGTTGAGCGCGCAGATATTGAAGGCCGCGGGTTGTTCGATCATGCTGACGGATCCCGAAAGGCAGTACCTCAATCCGTTCTTCTCTTTTGGCACGCATCCCAAGTTCATTCATAAGCAACGCGTGCGGTTCGGACGCGGCCTTGAAGGCCACATTGCGGATACCGGCGAATTCTGTTTACAGAACCGCTACATCGCTGTACCGTTCATCGAAGACGACGTGGTGGGTGTGATGACGCTTTGGGGGAAAGCGGACCGTCAGTCGTTCACGCGAACGGACCTGGAGATCCTGAAGTCCCTTTCGGAACAGGCGGTCGTGGCCATTAAAAACGCCCAGCTTTTTGAACGTACCGAAGAACTGACGCTCGGCAGCATCAAGGCCATTAATGAACTTATGAAACGCCACTTCGGGGATAAACAGGGAGATATTGAGATCATCGGGGAGATGGTCCTTGCGGTCGGTAAACAAATGGAACTCCCGGGTCCCGATCTCGTGCATCTTGAGAGGGCGATCCTTCTTTTGGATACGGGGCAATTGGCGTTCCCGGAGAAGGCCTGGCAAAAGAAAGAGAAGCTTACGCAGAAAGAGCTGGAGGAGATCCGAAGCATTCCGATCCGCGGGGCGAATTTGCTCCGATCGATCAGTTCCCTCAAACCCGTGCTTCCGATCGTTATGCACCGTCACGAGCGCTATGACGGGAAGGGCTATCCCCAGGGTTTGAAAGGCGAAGAGATCCCGTTGGGGGCGCGTATCGTCGCGGTGGCCGATTCCTTTATGGCCATGGTTTCTAAGCGCCATTACAGGCAGCAGCTGACGATCAAGGGCGCCCTGGAGGAGATCCTCAGGCACAAAGGGACGCAATTTGACCCGGTTGTGGTGGATGCGTTTATGAAGGTCATGAAGGACAGGGCCATTTTGGAAAAAGTGGAAATTTGCGTCAAAAATGATATGAACACTGAGAAAAAATCGCTGGAGGGATGAACGTGTCAAAAATGAAGATCGAGATCCGAAAGCCGCAGTACCTTGCCGCCAAGGAATCAGTCGCTGAAGTCAAAGAAGAGGCCGGCGGAAAAAAGACGCCGTTCTTTTTCCGCTTGTTGCTGGTCGCCACTTACATGCTTTCGGGGCTGGCGATCTGGTATGTTTACCAGAAATACAGCGCGCATTCCTGAAATTCGTTTGGCTGAAAAGGAACGGTTCTCAATGGATGGCAAGAAATGGTTTTGCTTCCTGAGCTTGACCCTGTTTGCAATGGTCGGGTGCGCGGGTGCCGACGATCAGGGAGAGCGTTCCTTGAGCCGCCAACAAAGCGCAACCATTGAAAGCCTTAACCATGAGATCCTCCGGCTCAATCAGGAGTTGGAAGGAACGGTCCGTTCCCCGGAAGACTTGCGAACGGTGAAGCCGAAGGTTGAAGAGATGTTCGCCGCGCAGATCGTTCGCGGCGACGTCCGGGTGGTCTTGGATCCGAGGGGACTTGTGGTGACGGTTCTGGATCATGCGCTTTTCGATCCTGATGAGACTCAATTTACTTTGGCCGGCGAGGAAACGCTGGGAAATATCGCCTCTGTGCTGTCCTCAGATCTTGCAAAGAATAGGGTGACTCTGGAAGGGCATACGGACAATCAGCCGATCGAAGACGCGGGCGGGGTCACCAATTGGGAATATTCGATCGGTCGTGCGACCGCGGTCCTTCACTATTTTCTCGATGTCAAAAAACTGTCGCCGGAGAGGTTCGGGGTTGCCGGTTACGCGGAATACCGGCCCGTGGATTCCAATGCCACCGAAGAAGGGCGTGACCGGAATCGCCGCGTCGAGATCGTGATCGCGCCGGAAAGGGGTTCTGATGCGCCGGACCGGTTATAAAGGGCCTTTTGGGAAGGTTCTCAAGCGGGTGGCCCTTGTGCTGGCAGTTTTTTTTGGGTTGAGCGCCCTGTCGCTCGGTTTGAATATTTGGGTCTATCATGAGCTCCAGTCGCGGCTCAAGATCCGGATGGCCGGGGAATATGTCCCCGCTATTTTTATTCCATCGTTTGAGGTGAGGCATGGGACTTTTATTTGGGAAGACCGGGTCCAATTGGTGGACGGGAATTTCAAGGTAACGTTCGATCCGTTGACCTTGGTGTCCCGGCGCGGCATCCGGATCATTCTGACGAGCAAGACAAGTAAGATCAAATTCCTTGGCAGTTGGGCCCTCCAGGAGGGGATCGAGAACGCGACGGTCGATTTCTTGCTCGCGGATATCATCTTGGGCCGCCACGGTCTTGCCGGCATCAACGAAGTAGACGTAAGGTCCCCAAGCTTTCAATTTTCTTTGAAGAATGCCGATAAAAGAGTAACACAAAAAACCTGAGGTCTTCCGAGGATCCATGCGAAAACGTCTTGATGATCTGTTTAAAGGTTTCCCGATCCTCGAGAAGTATCACTGGGACCCAAAGCGTATCTTCAATAAGGTCACTTCCGATTCCCGTGCCGTTGAGTCCGGGGATATCTTTGTCGCGTGTCCCGGCACCCGGATGGACGGCCATGATTTTCTGGGCCAGGCCATCTATGCGAAGGCTTCGGTCGTGGTGTTCGAAAAAGAACCCGAGGTCACGATCCCTCCGCATGTGACCGGCGTTCATGTCCGTGATGCCAAGGTCGCACTCGCTGTCATTCTCAGCAGGTTTTATGATTGCCCCGACCAAAAAGTTAAACTGATCGGTGTGACTGGTACGAACGGGAAGACCACCACGACTTATCTCCTGCACAGGCTTCTTCGCGAAAAATTTCCGACGGCTTCGCTCGGTACGCTTTGGTATGAACTTCCTTCCGGCAAGGCGACTTCGCTTAACACAACGCCGGGTTCCGAAGTCCTGATCCCGATGCTCCATCAGATGCAACAGGAGGGGGTTCAGTATTGTGTGATGGAGGTTTCCTCGCACGCGATCAGCCAAAAGCGTATCCATGGGCTGGAGTTCGAGCTGGGGGTCTTCACTCAGCTGACGCAGGATCATTTAGATTTCCACCATAGCATGGAAGAATATTTTCAGGCCAAGCGAAGTTTTTTCACGAGCTTTTCCGCCCCCCGCAAATTGCTTTTCAATAAGGATTGTCCCTACGGAAGGCGACTGATCGAAGAACTACCGCAGGCCAAGACGTTCAGCGTTCTGGGAGAGGCGGATTATTACGTCAAGGACCTTCAAATGAGCTTCCAGGGGAGCCGGTTCATTATGGGCTACCGGGGCCAGGAATTGCCGTTCCAGATACGTTTGCCCATGCGCTACAACATCTCCAATGCCTTGGCAGTTTTAAGTTCGATCGACCTGCTCGGGTTCGATCTCAAAGATTTCCGGGGTGCCTTGGAGGAGATCCCGGCGATTCCCGGTCGTATGGAGCGGATCGGGACAGGCATGGACTATACCGTGTTCGTGGATTACGCCCACACGCCGGACGCTTTTGAGCAAGTGCTTCACGATGCCAAGCAAATGGATCCGAAACGGATCATTACAGTGTTTGGTTGTGGTGGCGATCGCGATCGTGGAAAACGCCCTCTCATGACCCGTGTTGCGTGCCGTTATTCGGATGTGGTCATTATGACCTCCGACAATCCGCGTTCCGAAGACCCTGAAGATATTCTCTGCGGTATGCGGGCCGGGCTTCCCAATCCTTTGCCGGCTCCGGGAAGTATTTATGAGATCCAGGACCGGCAGGAGGCCATTGAAAAAGCCATCTCGCTCGCGAAAACGGGCGATGTGGTCTTTGTCCTTGGAAAAGGTCATGAGGATTATCAGATCCTCGGTGATGGAAAGATCCCTTTTAGCGACCGCGAGGTTGTTGAATCCGCGTTAAAAAGACGAAGCCGTGTTTTCTTATCTTGAAGCGAGTCGACTGCTTCGCATCTCTCCCGAATTTCAAGACCTGTCCCTGAAGGTCCGCAGCCTCTCCATCGATACCCGCACGCTCGATCCGGGCGATCTTTTTGTCGCGTTCAGAGGGGAGAAGTGTGACGGGCATGATTTTCTTGCCACAGCTTTTGAAAAAGGCGCTTCGGGGGCCCTCATCGATCTTCGCCAAAAAAAGGCCGCTTTTGAGAACCTTCGCGTGGCCAAAGTTCCCATCCATAATCTGATACCGGTTCAGGATCCTCAGGCCGCGATGACAATGCTTGCAGCTGAATACCGCAAAACCCTCCCGGTCAAAGTGATCGGGGTGACAGGGAGCGTGGGGAAGACCACGACCAAGGAATTCCTGTTCTACCTTCTGAACAGGAAATATTCCGTGCTCGCAACCGCCGGAAATCTTAATAACCATTTGGGGGTTCCCATCATGCTTTCGCGGCTGGAGCCCTCTCATCAGTTTTGTGTGATGGAAATGGGCGCGAGCCATCCTGGCGAAATTCGCGCTCTCGCCGGGATCGCCGTACCCTCAGGCGGGATCCTTACGCCTATCGGGCCGGCCCATCTGGAAGGCTTTGGCTCTCTTGAGAATGTTTACAACACCAAGCTGGAATTGGTGGATCTTCTAGGAAAGGATGATCCGCTGGTGGTGCCAGAAAACGATCCCCGGCTTCTTGATGGGATCCGCCAAAAAGGCCGCAAGGCCATCACTGTCGGGTATTCCGAACGCTCAGTATACCGGCTCGCGGACGTGAAAGCAGAGGGTGGGGAAGTCTCATTTTTACTGAACGGCAAAGGACGGTTCTCTTTTCCGGGGCAGGCGCCCTTTCTTGCGCTGAATGCGGGGCTTGCGATCGCGATGGCAAGAAGTCTGGGGTTGGCATGGGAAGAGATCCCGTACAGGTGGGAGGATGTGGGCTTTGCATCAGGGAGATTTCGTGAGACAATACTCGCCAATGGTGTTCGCGTGATCGACGACAGCTACAACGCGAACCCCGTGTCCTTCGGGAACGCATTGGCTGCGTTCCGATCGCTTCCCGGCGCCGGAAAAAAGATCGTGGTATTTGCGGATATGCTGGAGCTGGGAGCTGAGGAAGAGCGATTCCATTCGGAACTCGGCGAGAAGATCGCGGCCTCCGGCGTGGACTTTGCGTTGGCTTACGGGACGAGGGCCCGGGCGAGCATCGAGGCCCTAGGGCGATCGAAGACGGGTTGTGTTGCCAAACATTTTAAGGACGGCCTTGAAGTGCTTGCCGCACTCAAGGAGGTGTTGCGCCCCGGCGATCTGGTGCTTTTCAAAGGGTCCCGCAGCATGCACGTGGAGAAAGTCCTGGACGGTATTCGCAACATTTCTTTTTCATCACAAATATAATTTTCGAGTTATAAAACCATCCTTGTCCGTGATTTTACTCCTTAAAGGTTGACAAGGATGGCCCAATTTCAACATCGTTGAAATTGATAAGAATTGGGACTAGAGCATGTTTTATTTCCTACATCATTTTTCGGATCACTCGATCGTTTTCAATCTTTTCCGCTACATTACGTTCCGTTCCGCCGCTGCGAGCATTACCGCGTTCTTTCTGTCCCTGTGGCTGGGGCCGCGGTGCATCGCGTGGCTCAAAGAGCTGCGTGCGGTGACCAATCAGGAACGCGCTTACGCCGAGACCATTCACGAACACTTCAAGCACAAGAAGGATGTGCCCATGATGGGCGGGATCCTGGTCGTGGCAAGCGTGGTCGTTTCAACTTTTTTTTGGGGCAATCTCACGAACCGTTTCGTGTGGATGATGATCGCGGTCATGCTGTGGTTCGGGTTTGTGGGCTTTCTGGATGA